>CAZJCO010000022.1:0-16203 GCA_964544375.1 uncultured Myxococcales bacterium | reverse complement strand
GTCGCTGTTGCGGCGTCCCGGCGCGAGCCTGCGCATCTGAGGGGAGGGGCGCGAGATGCTTCAGATCGTAACACCCGACATCAACATGGATTTCATTCGATTGCGCCGCGCGGCGCTAGTATTCTCTGCGCTGCTCATCTTGCTGGGCGTGACTTCTCTTGTCGCAAAAGGAGGCCCGAACTACGGCATCGATTTCACCGGCGGTCTGATGGTGCAGGTGCGGGTCGATCAAGATACCGACATTGCTCGATTGCGGCAGGTCGTCTCGGCTCTGGACGTCGGCGAGATCTCGGTGCAATCCTTTGAGAACGAGGAAAACGAGTTCTTGGTTCGAGTTCCCCAAGCCGACGAAAGCCTCACCGGAGGCACTGCCGAGGCGATCAAGAGCGCGCTGGTCGAGGGCCTGGGCGGCGACAACGTGGAGATACGGCGTACCGAAATGGTCGGTCCGCGTGTCGGTCACGAACTGCGCCAGCGAGGCATCTTGTCCGTCTTGTTTGCGACTCTGGCGATGGGTGCGTACATTGCGATCCGCTTCGAACTGCGCTTCGGCATCGGAGCGGGGTTGGCCTTGCTGCACGACGTGATCGTCACGATCGGAGCGCTGTCGCTCTACAACGTCGAGTTCAATCTATCGATCATTGCTGCGCTGCTAACGGTGATCGGTTACTCGGTCAACGATACGGTAGTCGTGTCCGATCGCATTAGGGAAAACATGCGGCGCCTGCGCAAGACCGCGCTAGCAGAGTTGATCAATCGAAGTGTCAACGAGACTCTCTCACGTACTCTGCTGACGACTGGAACGACGCTCCTCGTACTTGGCGCGCTGCTCTTTCTCGGCGGCGGCGTGATCCACGGTTTTGCCTTTACACTGATCGTAGGGCTAACGATTGGAACGTATTCGTCGATCTTCATCGCCAGCCCAATCGTCGAGATGTTGGAATCGCGCGGTGCGAAGTCCGGTGGCCGCGATTGACAAACGGACTGCCGACGTGCTATTCGGCTGTCGCAGGGTCGCGGCGAGCGTCCCTTGTGCTGACTAGAGGGTGAACGTGGAGCGTCGGGGTTTGCCTCATCGCAGTAGAATGTATTCGGATCTTGCCGGTCTTTACGACCACGTCTTTATGCGTGTGTTCTCGCGGCGGATCCATGACGTCATCGCGGGTCTCGAGATTCCACCGGGCGCTCGCGTTCTGGAGGTCGGGGTAGGCACGGGGCTCTCGCTCGATGCGTACCCGAGCCACTGTCAGGTCGTCGGCATCGACCTATCGCAGGACATGCTCGACCATGCACGCAGCAAGATGGCACCGGGCCGCCACGGTCATATCGAACTGCGTCAAATGGACGCGATGTCGATGGATTTCGAGTCCGACAGTTTTGACTTCGTGACCGCTTTTCACGTGGTTACGGTGGTGCCGGATCCGGCGCGGCTGGTGGGCGAGATGTCACGCGTTTGCCGCGCCGATGGCCAAGTCGTTATTATCAACCACTTCAGCAGTCCGCGACGCATGATCCGGGGTGTCGTCAACCTAGTCGACCCGGTTACCAGAAGGCTGGGCTGGAGTACCCGTTTGAGCTTGGACGAGGTGATTACGGGGACGCCGCTCAGTCTCGAGAGCCGTTACAAGACCTCGCCCTGGTCACTGTTCACGATCGTCGAAGCTCGCAAGTTCGAAACATCGCCCTATGGTATGGACCACCGCCACGCGGTGGGTTAGTGCTTGCCCGGGCTGCTGGCAAAATTACCGTAATTCAGTGAGGTTTGCGGCTCTTGTCGTGCACAGGCGACAAGCCGAGCGCGATCAAGCGGCGAAAATCCCGCTGCCCGGACGATTGCATCCAGCGCTGGTAGAGGCGCAGGACATGCCGGTCGGAAACAAACATCCGCTGGTCGGAAATCGTGCCCAGAACCCTGACGAAAGCTTCGAAGCGGGTACCGAGGTCGATATAGGTATCCGCAAAGCTTCCGCCCGCTCGGTCCAATCGATCGAGGGCGCCGAGGTGCAAATAAGCGCTGCTGCCGATTTCGAAGAAATATTCAGTAGATACAGGGCCAGATTCAATGTGATCAATAAAGATTCCTGAAAGGAACAAAATCGTATCCGCCAAGTCCTTCAGTTTGGCGTAGCGCTGCGCCGGTTCGAGGCTCGCCGATTCGATCAGTTCGGGCCCGAAGGCGCGGTGGAGCGAATCCGGTTCGGCTCGCAAGAACGCCGCCAGCAGATTGACCAAGTAGTATTCGGTGGTGTGCGAAGCCGACAGACGCTGCAGCGCTAGTGCGTCACGGATCAACTCGCGAGCTACTGCAGGAAGCGGCTCGGTAATCAGCTGCGGACGTTCGGAAGCCATCTCTTACCCTAAGATTGTATTGGGTCGAGAAGCGAGTTTCCAATCGATTCTGGCCAGCGGAGCGCGGTTGTCCTCGCAACGGCGCGCAAAACAGCGCTTTCAGCGACCTCGGAAGCGGTCATGACCGGTCGTGACCGCTTGTGCACGCACGGGGGGGCGGCGCGCCTCGGTTTCGACTGCCGGTTGCGCTACCGGCGGCTGGTTTGGAGCGGCGCCGGAGGCAGCGTTCGACGCATCGCGGCGCGAAGAAAAGGGTAGGAAGAAGCCGATCGCACGGCCGAGAATCTTCCAGAATCCGCCTCCTCCGCCACCGATAAAGGCCTCGGCATCGTTGTAGAGCTCATCTTTGGTCACCAACTTGCCGATCGTTCCTTGGCCACTGCGGACCTTCTCGGCGATCTCGGCGATGCTCACCGACGCGCTTTCGATGCTGTCGAGCGTCTTGTCGGCGAATTCTTCGTCGGCGGCTAGACGCGCGAGGGTGCCACGGCCTTGGTTCAATTTGGCGGCGAAGTCGGCCGCGTCGCGCGATGCAGTTTCGAGGTTGGCCAAAATGTCGCCGATCTGTTTTTCGCTCGCCATCAGGGTACCCAAGGTGCCTTCTCCGGCTTCGATGCGGGCGAATAGTCCGTCGACTCTGTGCGTAGCCGACTCGATATTGGCGATCGTCAGACTCAAGTCGTCGGCGAACTGGCGGCCGAAGTCTCGGTCACCGACGAGACGACCGACCAACCCTTCGCCTTTGTTGATATCGGTGAGTACCTGTCTCAGAAGCGCGGTTACTTCGATTGCGTTGGTTACGATATCCCCGCTTTGGCCCAGGATGGCCTCGTAATCCACCGGATCCAGGGAGCGGATGAGTCCGCCGACTTCAACCGGCTCGGCTTGAAGCGTGCCACTGCTCAGTTCGATGTACTTGTCTCCCAGAAGTCCCAGCGTCTGAATCCTTGCGACCGTGTCCTGGCGGATTCGCGGTGCGACGCTGGTCGAGAGCGCGATTTTTACCTCGACGTATTGTGCGGTGGGATCGGGTGGAAAACGCATCCGGTTGACCCAGCCGACGTTGACGCCGTCGAGTGCGACCGGTGCGCCCTCTTGCAGACCGTTCGTGCGACTAAACTGTAGCCAGTAGATGGCGCGGCCTTCCCAGAAGCGCTGCTCCCGGCCAACCAAGAATACGCCGAACGCAATAATCGCGAGCGCGAAGAGGGAAACCACGCCCACTGCGAAGGTCTTTGAGCTTGAATCCTTCACAAATCTTCTGCCGGAGGCACGACACCCGCGGACATGAACTCATGAATGACGCTGTCCGTACTACCGCGCATTTCTAGTGCCGAACCCACCTGCCGGATTTTGCCATTATACAGAAAGGCCATGCGGTCGGCGACAAAGGCCGCACTAGCGAGATCGTGGGTTACCACGACCGATGTGAGGCCTAGGCGATCCTGCAGATCTCGAATTAGTTCGTTGATCTGCTGTGCGGTGACAGGATCGAGGCCGGTCGTCGGTTCGTCGTAAAGAACGACTGCGGGTTCCAGTGCCAAAGAACGCGCGAGTGCGGCGCGCTTGCGCATTCCTCCGCTCAGTTCCGAGGGCATTTTCCGCTGCGTGTCTTCGAGCCCGACCATCCCGAGCAGCGTTGCGACACGATCGCTGCGTTCGCTGCCGGAGCAGATGTGGTGCTCGTCGAGCGCAAACGCCACGTTGTCCTCGACGTCGAGCGAGTCGAACATGGCGCCACCCTGGAACAACATCCCGACTTCTCTCCTTACGCGGACGAGTTGGGACTCGCTCAACGCGGTGATGTCGGTTCCGCGGTAACGCACTTCGCCGTCGTCGGGTCGGATCAAGCCGTTCAGGTGCTTGAGTAATACGCTCTTGCCGGTACCCGAGTGACCGAGAACGACGATCGTTTCCCCCTGCAAGATCTCTAGCTCCAAGGCGTCGAGCACCTGGTGCGTGCCGAAGCTCTTGCTCAGGCGGCTGCAGCAGAAGATCTCGGCGTCGCTCATAGCACCAACATCAACTTGGTCAGGAAGAAGTCGGCAATCAGCACCGAAATCGACGCCGCAACGACACTCTTGGTGGTCGCGCGGCCGACGCCGTCGGCTCCGCCGCTCGCCTGCATGCCGTTGTAGCAGGCGATGACGCCGATGATGACGGCGAACACCGCCGCTTTGGCCAAGCTGTGTGCGAGATCGCCCAACGTCAGAAACTGCAGAAGGCTGCTCGCGTAGAACGTCGGCTGAACGTTGAGTTCGCCGTAGGCGACGAACATGCCGCCGAGAATCCCGACGAAATCGCTCATCCCGGTGAGCAGCGGTAGCATGATGGTAATTGCGATCATACGGGGAGCCACGAGATAGCGAATAGGGTCACTACCGAGCGCGCGCAAGGCATCGATCTGCTCGGTGACCTTCATCGTGCCGAGCTCCGCTGCCATGCCGGCTCCAACGCGGCCTCCAATCATCAGTGCGGTAAGCACGGGACCGAGTTCTGAGATCACGGCGACGCCGACGATCCGGCTTACAAAAATCTTGGCGCCGAACTTGGAAAGGAAATAGCCCAGCTGAAGGGCCATCACCATGCCGGTGAAAATAGCGGTCAGGTTGACGATGGAAAGCGAACGCACCCCGACCTCGTGGAGTTGAGCCACGATCAGTTTCCGGCTGGGCCGCTTCGACAGAACGACGATCAGCGCCTGCTGCAGAAGGATAAAGATCTCGCCGAAGGTTATCGTCCACGCCCTGACGTTCATTGCCGTTCGACCGCCAAGGAGCGATCCGTAACAAGATACCACGAGGGCCGGCGGCGTGCGCCCCCTGGGCCGCTGGCCGAGGAATTCAGCTCAGTTCGATCATTCGTTCGAGAGCACGGCTGGCTTTCCTGCAAATGTCCGCCGAAAGGAAGATCTCGTCGTGCCCCGTTTCGAGTGCGTCTCGTGTCGCCTCGAGTGTGATCATCTTCATGTACTTGCAGAGCTGGCAGGCTTTGTAAAAGCGTTTCTCGGGAACTTCCAGGACCAGGCGGTCGGAGAGTCCGCATTCCGTGACGACCAGAAAATCCTTGGCCTCGCTTTCGCGCGCGTAGCGGATCATGCCGCTTGTGCTCAGTACCGCGTCAGCTTCGTCGAGAACGTCTTCGCGGCACTCGGGGTGGGCGACCACTCGCAGGTCGGGGCGCGCGTCCCTCACGCGTCGGATTTCTGCTGGGCGAATCTGGTGGTGAACGTAACAGTTGCCGTTCCAGGCGATGATGTTTTTTCGCGTATTGCGGGCGACGTAGGCCGCGAGGTTTTCGTCGGGCACGAAGAGGATGTTCTCGCTATCGATGTTTTCGACTACCTGCAAGGCGTTCGAAGACGTGCAGCATGCGTCACTTACCGCCTTTACCTCGGCGCTGGTGTTGACGTATGTGACGATGCGTAAATCCGGGTACTTCTCGCGGAGCTCATCACGGCGCGCAATCAGATCGTCGGCGTCGACGCTCTCCGAAAGGGAACAGCCAGCCTGTGCATTGGGGATGAGAACGCGCTTTTCAGGCGCCAGGATTTTCGCCGTTTCCGCCATGAAGTGGACGCCGCAGAGCACGATCGTGCTCTGCGAGACTTCCCTGCCGCATTTTGCGAGTTCGAGCGAGTCGCCGACGAAATCCGCGACCTCGAAGATCTCTGGGCGCTGGTAGTTGTGGGCCAGCAAAATCGCGTCCTCACGCTCTTTGAGCGCGTGGATTTTCTCCACCAGATCCCGGATCTCGTGACAACGCTCCTGGTCGTAATCCTCCGGTCGCTGAAGACTCTTGAACTGCTCGTAGAGTTCGCTGGCTTGCTTGATCGTCGCAGTTGCCAAAGGCCATCTCCGCCCGCCGCCGTTACGGCAAGGTTATTGTAATCAATGTGCGTTCGGTCGGTTGGCGAATCAAGCCGACAAATTGCGCTCGATCCTAATTGCGGCGATTGAGCGCATAGATCGCCAGTTCCAGGCGATCACGAACTCCGAGCTTGGCGAAGATGTTGCTGAGATGCGCTTTGACGGTCTTCTCGCTGATCTCCAGGCGCTCGCTGATCTCCCGGTTCCTGCAGCCGGCGATCACCAGATCCACGATTTCCGATTCGCGCGTGGTAAGTTGCGGTCCGGGCGATCCTCCCTCGCCGCCGTGCCCGCGGTGAGCCAACTCCTCGAGCAGGGTGCCGGTGATCTCTCGGTCGACCCAGGCCTGCCCGCCGTGGACGGCGCGAATTGCGGTGACGAGCGTCTCTGCGGCCGAGTCTTTCATGATGATCCCGCGAGCGCCTTGGCTGAGTGCTGCGACATGATCACGCCGGTCGTCAGACGCTGTGAGCATGAGAATCTTCGTACTAGGGCTCGCTTCGTGAATCGCGCCAATGACTTCCAAGCCGCCGGTGCCGGGCATGCGAATGTCGAGCAATAGCACGTCGGGCTGACTATTGGAGGCCACGGTGGCAGCAAATTCTGCTTTGTCGGTGTCGCCGACGACCTCGAGATCTTCCTCCATCGACAGGATCTTGCGCAATCCTTCGCGGAGCATCGTATGGTCGTCGACGATCGCGACCCGAATTCGTCCGTCTTCCGGCATCAGGTGTTGGCCCTACGCGGCAAGGTTATCTGAATTTCCGAACCCTCACCAACCCCGCTTCGAATCAGGAGCGTGCCCCCGAGTACCTGCACCCGCTCGCGAATGGACCAGGGGGCGGCGCTGTTGGGCAGGGGACCACCGGCCTCAGCCGCGCTCGGGAAACCGCGACCGTCGTCGCGAATGGAAATGAGGTACTCCCCGTTCTGCGATTCGAGCGAGATCTCGGCGTGCGTCGCTTCGGCGTGGCGATAGATATTGGTTAGACCCTCGCGAACGATCTGCAGCAGTTCGAACCCGAGGCCCGTGCGAGCACCGATTCCGCCGGTGCTCGTTCGCAGCTCGACCGAAACGTCTCCGCGTTCGCGAAACTGACCGACCAACTCTCGCACGGCAGTGTCGACGTCGGGGCCGTGAACCACCCGCGCGCGCAATCGTTCGAGATAGCGGCGGGCGTCGCGGTACCCCTGCTTGACCGTGCGTTGAAGGTCGGCCAACTCGGCCGAGACGCGACTGACGTCTTTCTCGGCCAGCTTCCGACAGACTTCGATCCCGACGTCGACCGACGCCAGCGACTGAACAAAACCGTCGTGAAGGTCTCGTGCGATTCGAGCGCGCTCTTCGGCGACGGCCAGTTCTTCGGCGTTTTCTTGCAACACTACGTTATCGAGTACCATTGCCGCCTGCGCGACCAAAGTTTGGCAAAAGTCGAGATCTTCTTTGGAAAAGTTTGCGCGCGTTCGCCCCAGCAACAAGCGCGCGCGCAAGCCGACGGCCGAGAGCACCGGAACCGAGACCAACGAGCGAAGGCGGGCACGCGCAAGAAAGCCGGGTTCGGCTGGTTCGGAAATCCCTCGAGGGCGGGGATCCCCTGGTTCGTAGGCTTCGACGCGGCGACCCCAGTTGCCGAGCACGTGACTTCCACGATAGGCGAGAGGGCCGGCAACTTCGGGAGACCAGGGTGTGGGTTCGACATTGCGGATCACCAGACGGCCACCCGCAAGCTTGCTGCCCTGCCACTCGAGCGTTCGTCCTTCGGGGGTGCGCATCTGCAGCAACAGATAGTCGGTACCGAAGAAGCGGACGATCCGGCGTACCAGGCGGGCTAGCGTCAAACCGCGAGAACGGCTGCGGCCGATTTCCCGCTGCATCGAAACCAGTTCGATCATTCGGCGCTTGGCGGACAGTTCGTGTTCGCCAATGAACCCGACCAAATAGCCGAGCAGCACGAGATACACCGGACGCATCAAATGGGTGGTATGGAGGAAAAAGTCCGGGCCCAACGCCAAGCGCCGAACGAGGATGATGCTTCCTAGGTAGAGCGCCGCCGACAGGAGCGAAACGCGAACCGTCGTGCGAATGCCCCAGCGAATGGCAGCTGTGCAAACGGCAAACAGGTAGAACAGGAAGAACGGGCTCGTCCCACCTTCGCTGAGTGCGACGATGACGGTGAACCAGGTGACGTCGGCCAGCAGGATCGGCTTGGATGTCGCACGCGAACGCAGCCCGCGATAGGAGAACAGCCAAAGTAGGTGCAGGCTGTAGGCGATATAGGCCGACAGTACGAAATAGACCGCCTCGGAGCTGTAAACCGGCTCGCGCGGATCGAGCAGGATGATGACCAGTGCGGAAATCGAAAGCACCACGCGGCTGATGGCAATGACGCGCTCGACGCGGTCGAGCGACTCGTCGGGAACCGCGTACAGGGGATCCTTCGCTTCGGGGAAGGGGGTCGGCTGGTTGCTTGCCTCTTGCATCGTTCGGTCGCCTGCGCGGCTTGGCCAGGCAGAGGGGCCGGAACCGCATCCGTCTTCTATCATACACCAGGATTTGCCGTCCCTGGTAACGCTCGATGATGCGGGCCGAGAAGGCCGGCGGGGCTGCCCGATTTTGCGGGATTCGGCGCGCGCGCCGATTTTCGGTATGGTGTGGGGCGGACGCAGCGGAGGCGGCGGGCCGTACGGGGACAGATGGCGCGACTAGTAGAGCGTTTTCTCGAGGTCGTCGGGGGAGACGGACAGATCGTCGTCCTACCGCACGACAATCCGGATCCGGACTCCATCGCGAGCGCCGCCGGCTTGGATTTTTTGTGCCAACAGATACTCAAGAAAGAGACCGTCATCTGTCTCGGCGGAATCGTTGCGCGGGCCGAGAACCGGGCGATGCTGACCTATCTCGATATCAATCTGTCGCCGGTGGCCGAGGTCGACTTGGCGTTGCCGAACAAGGTCGTGCTGGTCGATACACAACCCGGGCAGCGGAACAATTCGCTGCCGGCAGACGTCACGCCGACGGTCGTCATTGACCACCATCCGGCCTACGCCGACTTTTCCGGCGTGCGACTTCTCGACATGCGGGATTACGGAGCGACCGCCTCGATCATCGCCGAGTACATTTTCGACGCCGGCCTCGAGCCGGATGCTCGGGTGGCGACCGCGCTGTTCTACGGAATTGCGGCGGAAACGCAGGACTTGGGTCGAGAAGCGAAAGCCGTCGACGTGATGGCCAGCCAACGTTTGTATCCCTTCACCAACAAACGGCGCTTGGCCAAAATCGAAAACGCGCGCGTACCGGCCGACTACTTTCGCTGCTTCCGGGACGCAATCGAACATGCCGAGATCATCGGAAAGTTGGTGGTCTGCAACCTCGGAGAGGTAATCTATCCCGATTTAGCCGCCGAGGTTGCCGACTTTCTGTTGCGCCTCGATCAAGTGCAGTGGTCGGCGGTGATCGTCCGCCACCGTGGCCGACTGTACGTCTCGCTGCGCACGACCGACAGAGACGCAAACGCCGGCGAAGTGTTGCGTAAGGTCCTCGGCAGCAAATCGGCCGGTGGCCACGGCATGATTGCGGGTGGAAGCATCCGCGTCGACCGTGGCAAGGTCAACAAGGCGGTGCAGCGCACCCGCGAGCGGTTGGTGCGCCACCTCGGTTTTGCCGACAAGCAAGTTCGTCCTCTCATCGAAACGCCCTGAGCGCGCTTTCTATTTCTTCGCGTACGGGCGGAACAGACTCCCGTTTGAGCGCTCGGCGGAGGGCGGAGGCGCCGCTGCCGCCTTCGAGGCGGCCGAGTGCCCAGGCGGCGTGAGCGCGCACGAGCGCTTCACGATCCTCGCAAACCGCGGCAGAAAGCGCGTCGGCGGCGTGACGGTTACCGCTGTTTCCCAACGCTACCGCGGCGTTGCGAGCCATTCCCCGGCGCTTAGCGCGCCAGATGGGGCTGTGCCGGTAACGGCCGCGGAATTCGTCCTCAGACATCAGCAGCAGTCGTTCGAGCGAAGGCTCGAACCAGCAGTCGGGGGCGCGCGGCCCAGGTGGCGTCCACGGACACACTTGCAGGCAGGCGTCGCAGCCGAATACCCAGTTCTCCATCATCGGCCGCAGCTCGGCGGGGATCGGCCCGTGGGCTTCGATCGTCAGGTAGGAAATGCAGCGCCGCGCGTCCAGCCAGTGGTCGGCCTCGATTGCCTCCGTCGGACAGGCGGGCAGACAATCTCGGCAGTCCCCACAATGGCTCGAAAGAAAAGGCGGATCGGACGGAAAAAAATGATCGGTCAAGAGACAACCGAGCAATACCGGCGTGCGTTGCCACGGTAGCAGAATGTTGCTGTGGCGTCCGAACCAACCGAGGCCCGCTCTCAAAGCGAGTTCTCTTTCGAGCAACGGTCCAGCGTCGACGTGCGCGCGAACCGAAGCCCGGTAACGTGCGGTGATATAGTCGCCCAATCGAGCCAGGCGCTCGCCAAGATCGTCGTGGTAGTCGACGGCCCCGGCATACGAGGCGATGCGACCGACCAATCGCTGGCGCCAAGCGGGAGCCGGCGGCGGCGTCAAGGCGTACGGCGCAGCGACGACGATGACCGAACGCGCCCCTGGCAGATATTGCGCGGGCGTCGTGCGCGCCGTTTCGTCACGCGCCAGATAGTCCATGTAACCGTGGCGGCCTTCGCTGATCCAAGCGTGCAGCGTCTTGCCGCGCTCGATCGGGGAGGCCGACGTAAAAGCGCAGGCGACGAAGCCGAGGTCTGCCGCGCGATCGCGGATCGCTTGCTTCTGCCCGTCGGCGGCTTCATCGGCACGCTTGTTTGACTGCATCTTCGCTCGCCCGCTACGGTGGCGGCATACGGCATGCCGCGTTCCGCTTCAATGGAGTGCGGCCACGCCCTTGCGGGAACCGCAGCCGGAGGAAGCGACGATCGCAGCGCACCCGAACTTGGCAGTCTACGTCTCGTCGCACGGCTTCGGTCACGCGGTGCGTGTCGCGACAATCCTTGACGAAGTCCTTCGGCTGCGTCGGGTCGGCCTGCGTATCGTGAGCCGAGCACCCGAGCGCCTGTGGTCGCCGAGAATCGACGCCGTAACGGTCGAGCGCCGGTGCGAGGCGGTCGATCCGACGGTTGTCGAACGGAGCGATTTTCGTATCGATATCGTGGCAACCAGACGGCGTATCAAAGAGTTCGCGGCAGGCTACGAGGCCGCGGTCCAGCGCGAGGCGGAATGGATTGCACAAGGATCCGCTCTCGTCGTCGGCGACGTTCCCCCAGTGGCCTTTGACGCCGCGCTGCGAGCCCGGCGGCCGTCGATCGCACTCGCCAACTTTACTTGGGACTGGATCTATCGGCAGCTTGGTTTGAGAGAAGCGGCCGAGCGCGCGGCAGTTTCTTACCGCAAAGCCGATCTTTTGATCGAGTGCAGCCCGGCCGCTCCGATGCCGGCTTTCACTCGTCGTTTCCGTACCGGGCTGATCGCCCGTTCGCCGCAGCACTGCCGCGAAGAGGCGCGGCGGTCGTTGGGCCTGCCTTCCGACAAGGTGATCGTCCTCCTCGCGCTGCGCGCCTCGCCGAAGTTCTTGGTGAAACTGCCGCCCGCATGTGAACAGCGGCACTTCGTGGTTACACAGGATCGGGCCGAGGCACGTGCGGACGTCACCACCTTGTCCGAATCATCGAGATTCTCCGATGCTCTGGCAGCGGCCGACTTCATCGTTGCCAAACCGGGCTACAGTATCCTCGGGGATGCGGCAGCCTGTGGGGCGCGGCTGCTTTATACCGAGGGAACAAACTTTCCCGAGCACCCGCTGCTGGCACGCTGGATGGCGACACGTTCCTGGGCTCGGCTGCTTCGGGACGAATCTTTGGCCGACGGTTCTTGGGGGAAAGAACTGCACGCTTTTCGCCGGCAGCCGATGCCGGAGCACGCCGCCACGCGCGCAGCCCGAGTGGCGGCTGCGCGCATCGTCGAACTTCTCGATTAGCCGGAAGCCGGGACGGCGTGTGACGGGCTCGCCGGACGCATCTCCTCGTCCTGGTTCAGAACCACGCGAAGGATGTCGTCGACCGTCTCGACAAAGTGAAAATTCAGTCCCTTGCGCAAATGAGCCTCTATCTCATCGAGATCCTTGTCGTTGCGCGCCGGCATGTAGATTTCCCGGATTCCAGCTCGACGCGCGGCGAGAACCTTCTCCTTGATGCCGCCCACGGGCAGAACGGCACCGCGCAGCGTGATCTCTCCAGTCATCGCGACGCGCTCCCGGACCGCCCGGCCGGTCGCTGCCGAGGCCAAGGCTACCAGCATCGTTACGCCGGCCGAGGGGCCGTCTTTGGGAATTGCGCCGGCGGGCACGTGAATGTGAACGTCGGCCTTTTCGAAGCGTTCGGGATCGATGCCGTATTCGGATCCGTTGCTTCGCAGAAAGGTCAGCGCTGCTTGCGCCGATTCCTTCATTACATCTCCCAATTGCCCGGTCAGCGTCAGTAGCTTACTCCCGCGCATGATCGAGGCCTCGATGAACAGGATGTCTCCACCGTGCGGCGTCCAGGCCAGACCGATGGCGACTCCCGGTTTGTGCCCGCGATCGGCGAGTTCCGACAGAAAGCGGGGCGGACCGAGGTAATTGCTGATGTCGCTTTCCTCGACGACGACGTGTTCCGTTGCTCCCTCGCTGACCGCACGTGCGACCTTGCGGCAGATCGAGCCGATCTCACGCTCGACGTTCCGCAGACCGGCTTCCTTCGTGTAGTCACGGATCACCGTAATCAGGGCCGCATCGCCGAAGTGGACGAAGTCCTTGTCGAGGCCGTTTTCTTCGATCTGCTTGGGCACCAGATGCCGTTTGGCGATCTCCAGCTTCTCTTCTTCGCTGTAGCCCGCGAGTTCGAGCACCTCCATGCGATCCTTGAGCGCCGGCGGGATCGGATCGAGATAGTTCGCCGTCGTCAGAAACAGCACGTGCGAGAGATCGAAGGGCAGGTCGAGGTAGTGGTCGCGGAACGTGTAATTTTGCTCTGGATCGAGCACTTCGAGCAGTGCCGAAGAGGGATCTCCGCGCACGTCGCTTCCGAGCTTGTCGATTTCGTCGAGCATGAAGACAGGATTGTTCGAAGCGACAGACTTCAAGCCCTGCAGTACACGGCCGGGCATGGAGCCAACGTAGGTTCTCCGGTGACCGCGAATTTCGGCTTCGTCGCGCACCCCGCCGAGGGACATGCGATAGAACTTGCGGCCCATGGCACGTGCGATCGACCTTCCGAGCGAAGTCTTACCGACACCCGGTGGTCCGACCAGGCAGAGAATCGGGCCACGCGGGTTGTTGCGCAGTCGGCGCACGGCGAGAAACTCCAGGACGCGGTCTTTGATCTTGTCGAGGTCAAAATGATCTTCATCAAGCACGTCGCGTGCGTGAGTGATGTCCAAGTTGTCTTCGGTCGCCTTCGACCAGGGCAGATCCGCGAGCCACTCGATATAGGTTCGCACGACCGTATGCTCTGCAGACTCCGGTGGAATGACCGCCAGCCTCTCGAGTTCGGATTCTGCCGCCGCAAGCGCCTCTTCGGGCATCTTCGCATCGGCTACGCGTTGGCGTAGTACCTCGACCTCGTTGGCGCGGCCTTCCCCTTCACCGAGTTCGTGTTGAATCGCCTTGAGCTGTTGGCGCAGGTAGAACTCCTTTTGGTTCTTCGTCAGCTCTGACTGCACCTGGCCCTGAATCTTCTGGCCGAGTTCCAGCAGTTCGATCTCGCGGGCGAGAATCGTGTTGAGCTGGGTCAGTCGGGAGCGAATCTCGAGCGTCTCGAGCAGTAGTTGCTTCTCCTCCTGTCCGAGGTTGAGGTTCGACGCGATCAGATCGGAAATCTTTGCCGGACTTCGAAGGTTGATCGCGACCACCTGAAGCTCGTTGGGTAGATATGGCGTGAGTTCGACGAAGCGGGAAAACTGCTGCACTACCTGAGATTTGAGCGCCATGACCTCCATATCGCTGGCCTCGTCGTCTATCAGGTGATGTACGCGAGCCTTCAGGAAGGGCGAGGTCTGGCTGTATTCGACGAGCTCGATTCGGCGCAATCCCTGAGCGAGGATTCGGATGCTGCCGTCGGGATACTTGAGCATCTTGAGAATGCGTCCCGCGCAGCCTCGTTGACATAAATCGTCCGGACCCGGAGCGTCGGTCTCCGGTGCCTTTTGCGTGACCATGCCGATCACGCGATCGCCCATCAGCGCTTGCTCGATCAGGGCCAGAGACGACTCACGAGAGATCAGTAGCGGGACGATTGCTGCCGGAAACACAACCACGCCGCGCAGCGGGAGAATCGGCAGCTCTTCGGGTACCGCGACCTCGTCGACGTCTTCCTCGAACCCGTACCAGTGTACCTGCTCCTTCTCTTCGGAAGCCTCTTCTTCGGAGTCGTGTTCCTCGTCGAACGGAAAATCTGCAGCCATCGTCTCTCTGCCTCCTTACGGACGCCTTTCATAAACACAGGCACGCCGGGCGACGCAACCCGAGCGTGTTCCTATGCGGTGGGATTGGCCGACGTTCCAGGCTAGCCTTACGCAGGCTCACGCGCTCGCCAAGCGGCCGTGGGCGGCGAAGGGAAGTGGAAAAAGCGCTGCGTAGCCTGTTCGTTTTTGCGCTTGTCGGCTGGATCGGCGGCGCCTTGTTCTACTCCTCGGTCGTTTTGCCCGTGCTGTTCTATCATTTCGAGCCCGCCAAGGCCGGCAGCATCGCCGCGCTGATCTTCCCCTACTATTACCGCGTCGGCAGTATCCTCGGCGTCCTGCTGCTGGCCGTAAGCCTGGCTCGAGCAGCGCTGCGCGGCGGCCGGCTCTGGCTGCTGGCCTCGGCCACGGTGGGTCTGATGGTGGCATGCCAGATCTACGGGACATTCTCGGTTCAACCGAAGATGCAGCAACTGCGCGGCGTAGACGGTGGCGTCGCCGAATTTCAGCGGCTGCACAGGCTCTCCGTACGGCTCAATGGCGTCGTCTTGGGCGGCGGACTCGTCCTCGTGGTTGCGAGTGGGTGGCTCCTTGGCCCCGTACAGATCGAAGATTGAGACGATTCTGTTCGATTTGTTCGGCACGCTGGTGTCGATCGATTCCGGGCGCATTCCGCGCCGCCGCGTGGATGGCGCGGAATACGTGATGACGATCGAGCGTCTCGAAGAACTTCTGGCCGAAACCGAGCCGGCCGTCAGCGTGGCCGACTTCTGGCAGGCTTTGCTGGAAGTCAGCCGGGAAATGGCGCTGGAAAAGCGACGCGACCACCGGGAGCTACCGTCGCGGGAGCGCTTCCGGCGGGTCCTGAGCCGCTTGAATCTGCGTTCTCCCACAGACGAACTGGCCTGTGAGCTCAGTCGCCGCCACATGGCCGGTCTCGCCGCGGCGGTGGTCTGTCGCGACGATCGAGCGGCCTTGTTGGGCCGACTTTCCGAGCGATACCGTTTGGCGCTGGTGTCGAATTTCGACGATGGACCGACGGCCCATGCGATTCTTCAGCGTTACGAATTGGCCTCGCGCTTCGGCGCGATCGTGATTTCGGACGACTACGGCCGCCGCAAGCCGGCACCCGAAATCTTCTGGCACGCTTGCCAACAGCTCGGGAGTTCTCCGGAAACGACCGTCCACGTCGGTGATTCCTACGACGACGATGTCCGCGGAGGCGTGGCCGCCGGACTTGCCGGCGTGCTTTGGGTATCCGATGTGCCTTCCGAGCGAGGCGAAGAACTGAGCCGTATCGGCGACGTGAGTGAAGTACCGGCTCGCTTGGAATCGATCGGCTAGCCGCTGCTGGGACCTTCGTCCGCCGGGCAGAATCGGGTGGCAAAGGTGAGGAAGGCCGTGTGGGCGACCATGCGGTGTTCCGGCCTGACGCTCTGATCCTCGATGTTCCAGCCGCGCTCGAAGACCTCGAGGGTACGGATCATGGTAAATCCCCCATGGCGGGCGAGGGCGCCACGCAGCGACTGGACCTGGGGAACCGTCGGC
>CAZJCO010000021.1:0-16308 GCA_964544375.1 uncultured Myxococcales bacterium | reverse complement strand
CCGCTTGCACCGCTCCCCCCACGACGGCGGGTGAGCGGCGCGCGCCGCGCGCCGCGGCGCAGGCGGCGGCAAAGCCCGCAGCCGAGTCGGCTGATTCTGCGGCGGCCACCCCGCAGAGCGAACGACGTGTGTCGGTTCGCGGGACCGTTCTGTTTCGCGGCAAGCTGCCCGATCCCATCCCGATCGACATGACCGCCGACCCCCACTGCGCCGAGATCAACCCCAAGGACGTCGTCTTGCGAACCGCGGTTGCCGACGACGCGGGCGGTCTGGCCGATGCCTTCGTTTACATCAAGAAAGGACTCGAAGGACAGCAATTCCCAGCGCCGTCCGACGCGGTCGTGTTGGATCAACACTTGTGCCAGTTCGAGCCGCACGTGTTCGGTATCCAAGTCGGGCAGCCGCTCGAGATCCGTAACGAAGACGCTACGCTGCACAACGTGCACTCGCTCCCCTTCAAATCGCGAGGTTTCAACATCGGCATGCCGATGCAGGGGATGAAGAGCCTACGCCGCTTCTCCCGTCCGGAGGTGCTGGTCCGCATCAAATGTGACGTCCATCCGTGGATGAGCAGTTACGCCGGAGTCGTCGGCCACCCCTTCTACGCGGTCAGCGACGCGCACGGCCGCTTCTCGATCGACGGGTTGGCGCCCGGTCTCTACACGATCGAGGCCGTGCACCCCAAGCTCGGCTCGGTCACGCGCGATCTGCAGGTGACGGCCGAGGGCGTGGCCGATCTGAGCCTCGAGATTGCGGGTTGATCGTGGCCCGCGGATACGACGCGGGCTGGACTTGCGCGGATGGCGGCGTTAGCTAGTCTAACTGCCGCAAGCGCCTCTCGGACACCGTTGCTGGTCGCATAGCTCAGTTGGTTAGAGCGCCTGCCTCACATGCAGGAGGTCCCTGGTTCGAATCCAGGTGCGACCACCACTTACCGCGAGCAGAAACAGGCCTACTGACTTCCAATGCCGCTGCGCCGGCGCGTGTTCGGCGGTTCACTCAAGATGCCCACTTGAGAGACGGACGTCTCCCAAGCTGTCTGCGATCGCCCTTGGGGAGCGACAAGAATGTGACGCCGCTGCTTACGCAAGCGTACGGCAGGGGACGGCTGTCTTGGTAAGTTACTGAAATACTAGAGTTTACCTTACGGCATGATGCTTGCTCCGTTTCACCCCTGAGATCCGCTTTCGGGGGTTTGAGCGTATGTACGGAGTGGAAACCGCTGGTTTGAGAGACATCGTATTGTTTGCCGACGACGATCCGGCACTCTGCCAACTCTGGGCCTACGTACTCGGCGAGAATCGTCTGCAAGTCACGCTGGCGACGACGGGCGAAGACGCGCTTGCGGCCGCGGTCGCCAAACGGCCGAAAATCGCGATCCTCGACATGTGGATGCCGCGCATGAGCGGCCTTGCGGTATGCAAGCGAATCAAGAACGACGAAGTCCTCAAAGACATGATGATCGTGATCATGACCGGAGACGACGACGAGGGCGTACGAGAGAAAGTCGCCGCTGCCGGCGCCGACCAATTCCTGCTCAAGCCTGCGGACGACGACGAGTTGCTACTTTTGATTCGAGAAACCGCCGGCGTGCAGCCTAAACTTTCGGTCGTCGCGACGACGGCCTGAAACGAGACTGTTCTTTTGGGGCCGACGTGTCGGCCCGAGTAACCGGGCGCGCGGGCTGCGTTACCTGGAAGGCCGCGACGTTGGCCGCACGTGGTTCGCGCGCTCGGTCCCCGCGCCCTCGAAACCCTGCGTCGGAATCCTGCGATTGACAGAGTCTTCTCCAGCCTCTAGGCCAAGCCTCGTGTCGCTCGCTGAGTTGCAGGGCAATCTCGAGACCTTCTTGTCGCAAAGAATTCAGGCGCCGGTGTACGTCGAGGACCTCCGCCCGCTCTCGGGCGGCGCTTCGGCCAGACTCTACGGCTTTGCTCTGCGCGAAGGCGACGGCAGCCGACGCTCGCTGGTGATGCGCATGGATCCCGAGCCGGGCCGCATACCGGGAGACCGGGCGGCCGAGTACGGGCTTCTCTCGCTGGCCGCCGACAGCGGTGTGCGAGTGCCGGCGGTGCATTGGTATGGCGATGCAGACGACGGACTGGGGGCGGCGTTTTTCGTCATGGATCACGTCGGCGGCGAAGCCCTCGGTCGCCGCCTGCTGCGCGACGATCGTTACTGCAAGACGCGCGAGGCGTTGCCGCGGGAGCTAGCGCGGCAGCTGGCGCGGATTCACGCAATGCCGCTCGACGATCCTCGCCTCGGCCGCATCGTCGCGGCCAGCGGCGACGACAGGCACGCACGGGCCGCGGCGGAAGTGGAGCGCTTTCGGGGCTTGCTCGAAGCATCGCTCGGGGACTACCCGACGCCGGCGCTCGAGTTGGCGGCGCGATGGCTCGAACAATCGGCGCCGAGCGACACCGCAACGGTCTTGGTCCACGGCGACTTTCGCGTCGGCAACGTTCTTTTTGACGAACGCGGCCTGACCGCGGTACTCGACTGGGAACTGGCGCACCTTGGCGATCCGATGGAAGACCTCGGTTGGCTCTGTGTGCGCGCCTGGCGTTTCGGCACCGACGGGCTCGCGGTCGGCGGCCTCTGCAAGCGCGAGCAATTCTGGCAGCTGTACGAAGAAGAGTCCGGGCGCGCGGTCAATCGCGAGCGCGCTGTCTATTGGGAGGTCTTCGGCAACTGGAAGTGGGCCGTCATCTGCGCGGTGCAGGCCGCCGGATACCGTTCGGGCGATCGCCTCAACGTCGAACTGGCAGCCATCGGACGGCGCATTGCCGAGGTCGAATGGGAGTTGCTGAACTTGCTTGAACACAGGATGGCCGATGCAGGATAAGCCGAGCGCGGTCGAACTGCTCGAGGCGGTTGCGGCGTTCCTAAGCGAAGAAGCCGCGCGCGAACTCGAGGGCGGCAAGCACTTCCACGCCCTCGTGGCGGCCAATGTCGCACGCATCGTTGCGCGAGAGATCGCACTGGGGCCGGCTCAGTTGGCAACCGAGTGCGAATCGCTGCGCGCGCTGCTCGCTGAACCGGAAGAGCCGCCGTCCGAGCCCGCGCCGGCGGCGGACGAGGCCGAGCGGCTCAACCGTCTGCTGTGCGAACGTATCAAGCAAGGCTGGGCCGACCGCGAGCCGGTCCGGTCGCGGGTCATCGACCACTTGAAGCGACAGGTTGCCGGCAAACTCGAGGTCGACAACCCGCGCTTCGATCGCAGCCTATGAGCCGAGCACTCGGTGTCAGCCGAGACTGGCGGACAGGTCGGTTTTCTCCCAGGGGAACAGACCGTCGGTCGCTTGGCGACCGAAGTGCCCGTAGGCGGCCGTCGGCCGATAGATCGGCCGCCTGAGCTCGAGCCGTTCGATGATCGAGGCCGGTCGCAGATCGACCAACTCTTGTAGACGGTCGGAAAGTCCGTGCTCGTCGGAGGCCGCGCCAAAGGTATCCACCAGCACCGAGACCGGCCGCGCGACGCCGATGGCGTAGGCGAGCTGTACTTCGCACTGCTCGGCCAGACCGGCAGCAACCACGTTCTTGGCGAGGTAGCGGGCCATGTAGGCCGCAGAGCGGTCTACCTTCGAGGGGTCCTTGCCGGAGAAGGCGCCGCCGCCGTGCCGGCCCCAGCCGCCGTAGGTGTCGACGATGATCTTGCGGCCGGTGAGCCCGCAGTCGCCCTGCGGCCCGCCGGTGACGAAGCGCCCGGTGGGGTTGACGTGATAGACGATGTCTTGGTCGACGAGTTCTTCGGGAAGGATCGGACGGATCACTTGGCTGACGACGTCTTCGCGAATCTGTTCGTCGGAGGCGTCGTCGCGATGTTGGGTCGATATGACGACGGTCGAAACGCGTCGCGGCTTGCCGTCTTGGTATTCGATGCTTACCTGGGACTTGGAATCAGGCATCAGGTAGTCGATCGTGCCGGCCCGGCGAAGCTCCGCCAGACGCTCGACCATGCGGTGCGACAGGGCGATCGGCAGCGGCATCAGTTCGGGCGTCTGGTTGCAGGCGAAGCCGAACATCAATCCCTGGTCACCGGCGCCCTGCTCCTCGTGCAGGCCCTCGCCGACGTTGACGCCTTGGGCGATGTCTCCCGACTGCGCGTCGAGGCGTACGATCACCTCACAGCTGTCGGCGTCGAATCCCGAGGTGCCGACGTAACCGATGTCGCGCACTACCTCTCGCGAGGCAGCCTCGTAGTCGACCTTGCCGCCGCTGGTGATCTCTCCGGCGACGACGATCAGGTCGGTCGTCACCAGCGTTTCGCAGGCGACTCGGCTGTTGGGGTCGAGACGAAAATGAGCGTCCAGGATGGCATCCGAGATTTGGTCGCAGACCTTGTCCGGGTGGCCTTCGGAGACGGATTCTGAGGTGAAGGTAAAATCTTTCAGCATAATCTGAACAATTACTAAGCGCGCTACCTGGGGTCAAACGCGGCTCATTCGGCAAAGTTGCGGTCAATCAAACAGCCGAGTGCTTCGACTGCAGCTTGCGCGTCTTCTCCCTTGGCCTCGATTGTGACGGTAGCCCCGGGGCCGGCCGCGAGCGTGATCAAATCCAGAACACTGCGGGCGTCGGCGACGGTCTTGCCGTTGGCGATCGAGACTTGGGCGACAAAGGGACTGAGCGTGCGTACGACCATCGCAGCGGCCCGAAAGTGCAGCCCGAGCTCGTTTTTGATCGTGAACTTCGCCTTGAACTTCATGCCGTCCGATCAATGTCCCGATGGCGAACCACCACGGAAGTGCCCGGCCGATCGAGCAGCGCCCCGATCGCCTCGGCCAGTGCTACCGACCGGTGACGGCCGCCGGTGCACCCGATGGCGATCGTCAGATAGGAGCGCCCCTCGGCTTTGTAGCGCGGCAGCAGGAACGCCAGCAGGCGTTCCAGGTGATGGAGAAACTCGCGCGTCTCGTCGCGGTCGAGGACGAAATCGGCGACCGCCTGATCCAAGCCCGAGAGCGGCCGGAGAGCGTCGACAAAGTGCGGGTTCGGCAAGAAGCGCACGTCCAAGACGAGGTCGGCATCGCCGGCGACCCCGAACTTGTAGCCGAAACTCTTGACGGCGACAGTCTGAGCGACCGAAGGACCGTGGCTGGCAGCGACCTCACTCACCCGACGCTTGAGGTCGTGTACGGTCATTGCGCTGGTGTCGATCACCGTCTCCGAGCGCTCTTTGAGCCGGCTCAGGGCCCCACGTTCGGCGGCGATCGCCTCTGGCAGGTCGCGACCTTGGGCGAGCGGGTGTGCGCGCCGCGTTTCGGAGAAGCGGCGAAGCAGGGCCTCGTCGGAGGCGTCGAGAAAGACCACGTGCACGCGGTGGCCGGCGGCTTCGAGTTGCTCGCGCAAGCTCGGCCAGCGTTCCAGGTAACGCACGTCGCGCAAGTCCAACCCCAGGCCGACGCGCTCCATTTGCTCGTTAACCGAAGCGCATAGTGCGACGAACCGTGCGACCAGAGCGGTCGGCAGGTTGTCGATACAGTAGTAGCCTTGGTCCTCGAGCGCGTTGATCGCGGTCGACTTGCCCGAGCCGGACATGCCGGTGATGACGATGATATCGACACTGCCAGTCGCCATTGCCGGCCGCGTCACTTGGGGCTGTCCGGAAGACTCTCCTGGCGCGCCTGCTCTTCACGCTCGAGGCTGGCCAGAGTTTCTTCAGGCGTCGCCGCGTCGAGCAGGGCCTGGCGTAACTCCGGGTTCTTCAGAAGGACCGCCAGATGCGCCAGCCAGCGCAGGTGCAGCGAAGGGTGGCTTTCCGGGGAGACCAGCAAGAAGAACAAGTGTGTCGGATTGCCATCGATCGAGGCGAAGTCGAGTCCGGGACGGCTGCGTCCGAAACCGGCGATGACTTCTTCGCCGAGAATCATCTTGCCGTGAGGGATCGCGATGCCGTCGGCGATTGCGGTGGTGCTGGTTTCCTCTCGACGCAAAAGAACGTCGACGAGCTTGTCACCGTCTAGTGCTGGGTGGGTTTCGATGATCGGCGAGGCTAGCTCCAAGAGAATATCCTTCTTGGTCGGCCCGCCGAGGTCGAGAATGATGTGACGTGGATTCAGAATATCGCGAAGATGCATCGAATTTCAGGCGCTGGGCGTGATCAGGCCGTAATTCCCATCGCGGCGCTTGTAGAGGACGCTGATTTCCTCGCTCTGGGAATTGCGGAAGACGAGAAACTCGTCGTGGTTGAGTTCAAGCTGCAAGATCGCGTCCTCGACCGACAAAGGCTTGGCCGGAATGCTGTCGGACTCGACGATCCGTGGCTCGCCCGAGCTTTCCGGCTCTTCGGCTTCGATGACGTCGACGCGCACGGGGGTGGATTTGCCTGAGGCCGGCTGTTTGCCCTTGCGCCGATAAATCCGGTCCTTGTGCTTGCGCAGCCGGCTCTCGAGTTTGTCGACCGCCAGGTCGATCGCCGAGTAGAGGTCCCCGGTCGATTCCCTCGCGGTGATGTCGAAGCGCGAAGCATGAACGAGAATCTCCGCTCTTTGCTCGCGCTTTACGACCGACAAGATGATGTTGGCTTCGATCGGGCGGCGCAGATACTTGCCGATGACCTTGGCTACCTTCTCGGTTGCATAGTCGCGTACGGCGTCGCTCGATTCGATGTGACGGAAAGTGACGGTTATCTGCAAGGCCGACGAACCTCTGAGCAGCGAGTTTTTTGCTTGCTCAGGCTCCGGCCGCCATGCGCTTTCGCTTCGACGACGGCAGGATCCCGAGAAGCTCTCGGTATTTCGCCACTGTTCGCCGTGCGATGTCAATGTTTTCCCGTGCCAGGGCGTCGGCGATGTACTGATCGCTCAATGGTTTCCGCGGATCTTCCCGGCTTATGATTTGCTGGATTTTCCGCTTCACACTCTCCGAGGAGACGCTGCCGCCGTCCGTGCCGCGGATGCTGCTGGTGAAGAAATACTTGAGTTCGAAGATGCCCTGAGGGGTGTGGACGTACTTGTTGGCGGTGGCTCGGCTGACGGTCGATTCGTGCATGCCGATGTCGTTGGCGACGTCCTTGAGGACCATCGGCTTGAGCTGCGAGACGCCCTCGCCGAGAAACCGGCGCTGATGCTCGACGATGCTCTTGGTCACCCTGTACAGGGTGCGCTGGCGTTGATGGATCGATCGGATGAGCCACTGGGCCGAGCGCAGCTTTTCCTGCAAGTAGGTGTGCGCCTCGCCGCTTTTGTCGGTTGACTCGAGCATCTTGCGGTAAGTTGCGCTGACCCGCAGGTTGGGCAATCCGTCGTCGTTCAAGATGATCTGGAACTCTTCTCCCACCCGCTGGATATACACGTCCGGTGAAATGTAGCGCGTGCTGCCGTCGTCGAAATTGCGGCCGGGTCGCGGTTCGAGCTTCCGGATGATGCGGTGACACTCGATGACTTCCTCGACGGTGGTCGAAAGCGCCTTGGCCAGCTTTTCGTAACGGCGCGATTCGAGGTCCGAGAGGTGGCTTTCGACGATTTGGACGACGTAGTCGTCGGCTTCGTAGCCGATCAAGCGTAGTTGCACGAGCAGGCATTCACGCAGGTCGACGGCGCCGACGCCCGGCGGCTCGAGTTCCAGGACGATGTCGCGCGCGTCGGCCACCAGCTGGGGAGGACAATTGGCCATGAAGGCGATCTCGTCGGGAGTGCAAGCGAGGTAGCCGTTGTTGTCGAGATTGTTGACGATCAGTTCGGCCACGCGGCGCTCTTCGTCGCTCATCAGGACCAGGTGGAGCTGATCGAGCATCGAGCTGACCAGATCGTCGCGGGTGGCCGCCGTGTTTTCGATCAAGCCGATGCGGTTGTCGTCGCGGTCCGAGCCGGTGCCGATCGAGCCGTGGAACTCCTGGCCGAAACGATCGAGGTAGTCCTGCCAGTCAACCTCTCCCAAGTCTTCGGCCTGCTTCTCCTGTTCCTTCGAGGTGACCTCCGGCTGTTCGGTTTCATCCTTGACCGGGTCCCCGGTGCGCAGATCCGCTTCGTCGGGCGCGGCTATCGGACCGTCGGATTCCTCGAGCGTTGGGTTTTGGCAGAGCTCCTCGTCGATCATCGTCTCGAGCTCGGCTCGCGAAACTTGCAAAATCTTGATCGCCTGCCGAAGCTGCGGCGTCATGCGAAGCTGCAAGGTCTGTTTGAGGTTGAGCCGTTGTTCGAGAGCCATGATGGTTAGAGGCTGAAACGCTCTCCCAAATAGATTTGCCTGGCGCGCTTGCTCGCCGCAATCACGTCGGGGGGCCCTTCCTCGATTACGCGGCCGGCGCTCACGATGTAGGCCCGATCACAAATTCCTAGTGTTTCTCGCACGTTGTGGTCCGTAATCAGGATACCAATTCCACGGCCCTTAAGTTGCGAAATTATTTCCTGAATGTCGAGCACGGCGATCGGGTCGATACCGGCAAAGGGTTCGTCGAGCAGCATGAACAACGGCTCGAGCACCAGCGCTCGGGCGATTTCCAAGCGGCGGCGTTCGCCGCCCGATAGCGACAGAGCCTGGTTGCCGCGCAGGTGGCTGATGCCGAGATCTTCGAGCAGACGGCCGAGTCGCTCGCCGCGCTCGGGGGCCGGCAGACGCAGCGTTTCGAGAATCGCCAGGACGTTCTGCTCGACCGTAAGGCGTCGAAAAACCGACGGTTCTTGGGGGAGATACACGATTCCCCGGCGCGCCCGCTCGTGCATCGGTAGACCGCTAAGACTCGCGCCGGCGAGCGAGATGGTGCCCGAATCGGGCCGCTCGAAACCGACGATCATGTGGAACGTGGTAGTCTTTCCCGCCCCGTTGGGACCGAGCAGGCCGACCACCTCCCCGGGCTTGACGCATAGCGTCAAGCCGTCCACCACGCGCCGCCCGCTGAAGCTCTTGACGAGGTCGTCGGCCCGCAGTTGTCGCTCGCTCATTCGATCAACTCCTCGGCCTGGCGCGTACTGGGAACGATGCGCGCCCGCACCGGTCCGGTTCCTCCTTCGACTACGGCGCGGCCTTCGTCGATATAGACCACGACGCGCTCGCCTTCGACTCGATGCCTGCCCGAGCCGAGGCGGGCGTTTCCCGTCAGAACCAAGGTTGCTCGGCCGGGCTCGTAGAGCGCGCGATCTCCGGATGCAGTTTCGTCGCCGCGGATGACCTCGACGTGACCGCTGGCGCTGATGCTGCGCAGGGCATCGGTGCGTCCCGGTTCAAAGAGGACGTCGATGCGGTCCGAACCCAGGCGGATTCCTTCGTGGACGACGCGCACGTGACCGAGATAGACCAGCGTTCCTTTCTTGTAGTCGAAGGTCATTTTGTCGGCCATGATCTCGACGTCTCCCGGCAGCTGCTTGCTGAAGCGCAGCGCTTGCGCGGCTTTGCCGGCTTCGCTGACGACGTCGCCATCCGAGGCGCGCAGCTCGATGTCGGCGGCCCCTGCGGCAGCCGCAAGCGACAACAGCGAGACGAGGGCGGCAGCGAAGCGAAACGGCAGCGACGGGCTTGGAGCGAAGCGTATCATGAATTGGCGTCCTCTAGCTTGCGCAGCGACATCTCCACGTTGGCCTCCACGCGAAGAGTGCGCGCACGCAAATCAACGGTGATGTCGGATCCCCGCAGCGTCAACTCGGGAGAAGTAACGCTCGAGGGTCCCGAGGCGGCGATGCGATCGCGCGTGCGGTCATAGGAGAGTTCGTCGGTTTCGAGGGTGAACTGCGCGAGGCGAAATCGCACGCCTCCGCGCATGACGATCGACGTAATGTCGTTTCCATCGAGCGCGGCGCGGCCGCTGGCGCCGGAGATTTCGCCGACCGGCTGGCCGTCGTCGAAGAACACGATCTTCGGTTCGATGATTTCGATCGTGGTTTCGTCGCTGTAGTAGCGGGCTTCCTTGGCCGACACCTCGAGCAGTTTCTTGCCGTCGCGCGTTACCACGCGGTGGAAGCTGCGGATACGCTGCAGCAGCCCGGGCAGAGCGCGCGAACTCAAACGACCGACCTCGATCAAATCATCGAGTGCTACCCGTCCGCCGCTTCGGAGGAACACCGCCGGCACGCCGATGACGACCACGGAGATGAGAACGGCACGTACGATCCGGCGTTTCATTCGGATGCTCGCCCGCACGCCTGCGGGCGGCTCAGGCGATTCCCGCCTTGAGCAAGTCGTGCAGGTGGACCAGCCCGAGCGGTGCGCCACTGGTCTCGTCGACGATGAAGAGGGAAGTGATGGCGTGGTCTTCCATGCGGGCCAGCGCCTCGGCGGCGAGCGCGGAGCCGGCAACCGTTTTTGGCTGCTTCGTCATGATTTCGGCGGCCGTCCGTTGCGTGAAACTCTCGTGGGCGAGGACGCCGCGGCGAATGTCGCCGTCGGTGATGACGCCGATCAGTTTGCCGGCCTGGTCGACTACCGCGACCACGCCGAGCCCGCCGGATGTCATTACCTCGAGCGCCCGACGCGCCGGGCATTCGGGTTCGATCGCCGGCAGCTCGCCTCCCGCATGCATCAAATCGTTTACTCGTAGCAGCTTGCGGCCGAGCGCGCCGCCCGGATGCAGGCGCGCGAAGTCTTCGGCCGAAAAGCCGCGCCGTTCGAGTACGGCGACGGCGAGCGCGTCGCCGAGGGCCAAGGTGACGGTCGTACTCGCGGTCGGCGCCAAGTCGAGCGGGCAGGCCTCGCGCGCGATCGCCAAGTCGAGCACGACGTCGGCGGCGCCGGCCAGCGGGGAGTCGTTGCGTGCCGTGATCGCAACCAGCGGCAGCGACAGGCGCTTGACGGCCGGGAGCAGGCTGAGCAGCTCTCGCGTGCTGCCGCTGTTGGAAACGGCGATGCAGAGATCGCCCCGCGCGAGCATGCCGAGATCGCCGTGGGCCGCTTCGGCCGCATGCAGGAACAGCGCCGAGGTACCGGTCGAGGCAAGGGTCGCCGCGATCTTGCGGCACACATGTCCCGATTTGCCCATGCCGGTAACCACCACGCGACCGCGGCAGTCCAAGACGAAATCAACCGCGCGCGTGAACGCTTCTCCTAGCCCGTCCGAGCAGCGCGCGATGGCCTCGGCTTCGATGCGCAGAACGCGCCTGGCGACCTCGATCGGATCGACGGTCGTCGCATCCGCACGATGCTGGCTGCTTGGCTTGCTGCTCATCGCCCCGGCCTCTATTGCCTACGGCGCACCCGTGCCTGCGCCCGCGCTCGTCAGGCGCACCTCGCGCAGCGCCACGAGTTCGGCGAGCAGCGCGGGCAGGTCGCTCAGTGCGAGGGAATTGGGACCGTCGCTGAGCGCGTGATCGGGGTCTTCGTGGACTTCCATGAACAGGCCGTCGACGCCCACGGCTACCGCCGCGCGCGCGAGCGGCGCAATGAAGCGACGGTCTCCCGAAGAAGCGTCGCCGGCGCCGCCCGGCAGCTGCACGGAGTGGGTTGCATCGAACACGACCGGTGCGCCGAATTCGGAGAGCACGGCCAAAGAGCGAAAATCGACTACCAGGTTGCCGTAGCCAAACGAGCTGCCGCGCTCGGTCAGCAGCGCGCCGCCCGAGCCGGCTTCGCGCGCCTTGGCGAGCGCGTGCTGCATGTCCCAGGGGGACAAAAACTGTCCCTTCTTGAGATTGACAGGCTTGCCGCTGGCCGCCGCGGTCTGCACCAGGTTGGTCTGCCGGCAGAGCAGCGCGGGTATCTGAAGTACGTCGGCGACCTCGGCTGCCGCCGCGACTTCTCCGGTTTCGTGTACATCGGTAAGAACCGGCAGGCCGCTCGTCTCGCCCGCCTCGGCGAGGATCGCCAGGCCCTCATCGATCCCCGGTCCGCGAAACGAGCGGTGCGAGGTGCGGTTGGCCTTGTCGTAAGACGATTTGTAGACGATCGGCACGCCGCTCGCGCGCGAGATTTCGGCCAAGCGTTCGGCGTGGCGCAGCGCCGAGTCCCGCGATTCGATTACGCAGGGTCCGGCGATCAGAAACAGGCGCACACCGCCCGCCTCGACCGCCGCGCTGCCCTGGCCGATGCGAACCGCGGCCGCCGTCACGAACTACCCTCCGACCCGCGCGCGACGCGCAGGCCGGTGAGCGGCGGCGTTTGCATCCGATTGCGCGCGCAGGTTAGCGCGGCCTTGATGAAGCCTTTGAAAATCGGGTGACAATCTAGTGGCCGCGACTTGAACTCAGGATGGAACTGCGAGGCGACGAACCACGGGTGTGTGGGAATCTCGACCATTTCGACCAGCGTCCCGTCGGGCGAGGTGCCGCTCAGAACCATTCCGGCCTTTTCGATTTGGTCGCGGTAATGCGTGTTGAACTCGTAGCGGTGGCGATGGCGCTCGTCGATATGCTTCTTGCCGTAAAGTCGGTGCGCCAGCGTACCGTCGCGAACCGTGCAGGGGTAGGAACCCAGACGCATGGTGCCGCCCATGTCCGAGAGGTTCCGCTGCTCGAGCATCAAATCGATCACCGCGTGCGGTGTGTTCTCGTCGATCTCACAGGAGTTGGCGCCCTCGAGTCCGCAGACGTTGCGGGCAAACTCGATTACCGCCATCTGCATGCCGAAGCAGATGCCGAGAAAGGGCACGCCGTTCTCGCGCGCGTGGCGCACGGCGGTGATCTTGCCCTCGGCGCCGCGCGGGCCGAAGCCCATCGGCACCAGAATCGCGTCGGCCGATTTGACCTCGGCCGGCAAGCCACCGGCCTCGATCTGCTCGGAGTCGACATGGACGATGTCGACCGCACACTCGTTGGCGATCCCGCCGTGAGCCAGCGCTTCGTTGAGCGACTTGTAGGAGTCGACCAGGTCGACGTACTTGCCGACCATCGCGATGCGCACGCGGTCTTTCGGGTTCTCGGCGATCGCTGCGACTTTGCGCCAGTCGTCGAGCTTGGGCCGTCCGGTCCAGATACTCAGCTTGTCGGTGACGCGATCGTGCAGTCCCGCCTCTTCGAGAAGCAGCGGCAGGCGGTAGATGCAGCTCACGTCTTTGGCCGTGATCACAGAGTCCGTATCGACGTTGCAAAATAGCGCGACCTTCCGCCGCACGGCCTCGTCGATGTCGCGTTCGCAGCGCAGCAGCAGCACGTCGGGTTGAATGCCGAGTCCGGTCAACTCCTTGACGCTGTGCTGGGTTGGTTTGGTCTTGATCTCGCCCGCGGCCTGGATGAACGGCACCAGTGTCAGATGGATGTAGAGGACGTTCTCTTCCCCCTCGTCCATACGCATCTGGCGAATTGCCTCGAGGAACGGTAGCCCCTCTATATCGCCCACCGTGCCGCCGACTTCGCCGATCAAAATGTCGTAGCCCTCGGCCGCCGAGCGGATGCGGCTCTTGATCTCGTCGGTAATGTGCGGGATTACCTGCACGGTTGCGCCGAGATAGTCGCCGCGACGTTCCTTGCCGATGACTTCGTTGTAGACCGAGCCGGTGGTTACGTTGTTGGCCCGGCTCATGCGCGTCGACAGAAAGCGCTCGTAGTGCCCCAAGTCGAGATCGGCCTCGTAGCCGTCGTCGGTGACGTAGACCTCACCGTGCTGAAAGGGACTCATCGTGCCGGGATCGACGTTGATGTAGGGGTCCATCTTGAGCATCGTCACGCGCAGTCCGGTACCTTCGAGCAGCGCGCCGACCGACGCCGAAGCCAGCCCTTTGCCGAGAGCCGAAGCGACGCCTCCGGTGACGAAGATGTACTTGGTGCGGCGTTCCCCGTGTTTCGTCTTTCGTTTTCGAACCACCGTGCGAAATCCGGCTATTCTTGCGGGCCGCCGGCCATGCCGTCGTGATTCTTGCCGACTGCAGCGCGAACTCTCGCGAGATCCTCGGGCGTGTCGACTTCCATCGGCGGCGGGCCGTCGACAACGACTACTCCGATACCTATACCGTTCTCCAACGCGCGCAACTGCTCTAGCTTTTCGGCGCACTCCAAGCGACCCGGCGGCAACCCGGCGAAGGCCAGCAAGGCCTCGCGGCGGTAGGCGTAAATGCCGATGTGGTGCAACGCGCCGTCGAAGCCGTCGGGCGCGTCGCGATCGACCGGGATCGCCGCGCGTGAAAAGTACAGCGCCTGCCCGCTTCGATTGCAGACGACTTTCACCGCCGCCGGACTGCGCCATTCTTCGAGACTGCCGATCGGCACCGCACAGGTCGCCATGCCGAGCGCGGGATCATCGTGCAGGCGGGCGATCAGCAGATCGATCCAACCGGGGTCGAGCAGGGGAAGATCGCCCTGCACGTTGACGACGATCGGGTGAGCGGTCGAGCGCGCGACCGCGGCCGCGCGGTCGCTGCCGCTAACTAGCGCCGCATCGGTCATGACCACGCGCGCATTCGGCTCGAGCGCCGCGCGAATCCGCTCGTCGTCGGTGGCAACGAGTACGTCGCAAGGCCAGGAGGCGGCCAGCGCCCGCCGGTAGACGTGCTCGACCATCGGCCGGCCGGCAATTGGGGCCAGAGGTTTTCCGGGTAGTCGCGAGGAGGCGTAACGGGCGGGAATGACTACCAGGGCCCGCTGCTCGCCGATTGCGTCGGTCATCGAAGTACCCGCCACCGGTCAGCCTTACAGGTTTGCGTTACTTTTTTCACGTTGCCGTGCGGCGGCGTGCGGCGAGGCCTGTGCGAAAGGCAGCCGTCGGACTCTAAGATCCTGAATTATAACGGATTTTCTTTGCTTTTCCAGTGGCACCAAACCTGCAATCCCATCTGCCGTGGCCCGTTGGTACGACAGTGTCCGCCTCGAGGATCCCGAGACCGGCCCCGGCGATTCCGGCCGTCTGATCGGCGAGGTGAGCCATGCCGCCGGCAACCTCGTCCACCGCATGTACTATTGGACGGGGGTTCTCGAGGAGCAGCCCGAGCCGACAGATAGCGACGAGGCCGTGCGCGAATTGCGCGACACGCTCGGCGGTCTGCACCAACTCGTCAAGCGCACGATGGACTTGCTGAGGCCGGTCAAGCTGCATCTGATCAATGTCGCCGCCGCCGACTTGTTGCGCTCGGTGGCCATGCGTCTCGGAGTGGACTTGGGAGACGCGGAGATTTCTCCCCACCAGGGGTTGTTAAGAGCAGAGCTTCGCGTTGACCCGGTCCAAATAGACCGAGCGTTCGGGTTGATTGCAGAGGCGATGGGCCGTCACGATCCGCAAGGCAGCGGAACCAGCCACGTACTGCAAGTGGTTTCCGACCGAGAAGATTCCGGAGCTGCGACGATTCGCTTGGAGTCCAGCGGCAAGACCCAAGCGCTGGGTCAAGGGGGGAATGCCGCTGCCGATCGAGTGCACGGCGACGTCGGCCTAGCCCTTGCGCGCAAGATTTTCCTTGCCCTCGGCTGGCAAGCCGACTTGTTCGAGAGAGACAATCGCCAGACGCTCAACGTCGTCATCCCGATCGTTCAATCTTGACCCACCGTTTTACGTTTCCTACGGCATCAAAAACTTGACAGACGCTGCCTCACGTGGGTAGATTGCAGGGACCGCTCTGAGTTTTCCTAGCTAACCTGTTGCTGGGCGGTGGTAGTTACAACGCAGCGTGCCCGAGGCGTGCAGGCACGCCGGCGTGTTGTGCATGAAGGAGAAGGGGCTATGGATTATTCGACTTCGATGAAGCGGGCTTGTGCCGCGGTTCTCTCGGTTTCATTGGTTCTGGTTACGATCCCGCCGGTCGGCATGGCCGACTCGGTGTTCGGCACCGTTCAAGTGAGCGGTCCGGCCTGGGTGTCATCAGACGCCGTCGATTGGTCGCAATTGTCGGCCACGCGTCCGCTGGTTTCGGGCGACCGCCTGAAGACCGGTTCGGATGGTTACCTGCTCGCTGATCTGGGCGAAGCCGGTGTGGTCGGGCTCTACGGCGACGCCGAGATTACCGCCAACGATTCGGGACAAGGACCGGTGATCGACGTACTCAAGGGCAAGGTGGCCTTCCATCTTTCGCCCGAATCCACGCTCAAGCTCAAGGCCGAAGGCGCCGGCATCGGCTCTAAGACCGCGCCTGCCGACGGCTACGTCGAATACGACGAGCACGGCGTGCCGACGGTCGTGGTCGAAGAAGGCAGCCTGCACGTACAGGTGGCCGGCATGGATCGCGAGCTAACGCGCGGCGATCGCATGGAGCTCAAGGCCGAGGCCGAGCCGGTACAGGTTGCGGCGAACGACGAAGAAGAGAACCGCAAGAAAGCAGCAGCCGTGGCTGTCGGTAGCAGCGCCGGCGCGGTCGGCGGAGCGACCTTCTTGGGGCTCGGCGCGACGGCTTGGACCGCGCTTGCGGTCGTCGGTGCGGCGGTCGGGGGGGCGATTGCGGTGTCGAATGGGGACAGCAGCGGCAGCCCCCGCCAAATGCCGGCGACCCTCAGCGGTCGCTAGCCGAGGCGAGCGCGCGCCGCG
>CAZJCO010000020.1:0-16585 GCA_964544375.1 uncultured Myxococcales bacterium | reverse complement strand
GGCGCGGCAGGGCCTCACTTCTCGCAACGCAGGGAACCGCCCACGCCGTCGAGCGCCCGCGAATCCGCGGCCGTCGCTCCCTTGGCAAGCGCCCGCTTCTCGATCTCGGCAAGCCTGTCTTCAACCGAACCCACGCGCCTTCTCAGGCCGGCAGGTTCGCTTTGGCCAGCTCTGCCAGACGCGCAAACGCATCTCGTTCGTTGGCGGCGAGGTCGGCCAGCATCTTGCGGTCGACCTCGACGCCCGCGTTTTTCAGACCGCAGATCAGCGTCGAGTATCTCAGCCCCTGCTCGCGCGCGGCGGCATTGATGCGAACGATCCACAAGCGACGGAAGTCGCGCTTGCGCACCTTGCGGTCACGGTAGGCGTAGGTCAGTCCTTTCTCGACGGTCTCGCGCCCCTGACGGTACAGTTTTCGTCCGCCGACGTGCCCCTTGGCGAATTTGAGTATGCGGTTGCGTCGTCGACGCGCCTTCGTGCCTCTGGTAACCCTGGGCATTGATTCTTAACTCCCGATTGATCTCTTGTTTCGCAGGCCTGTCGCGCTTCAGCCGTACGGCAACATACGACGGACTGCCGGCTGATCGGCCGGCGATACGGTCGTCGCCTGGCCCAGCTTACGCTTCTGCTTGCGATTCTTGTTCGACAGGATGTGCCGCAGATAGGCTCGGCGGCGGCGGATCTTCCCGCTGCCGGTAAACCGAAAGCGCTTCGCGGCTCCTCTCTTCGTCTTTACCTTTGGCATCGTCGTTACTCCATCAATTCTTCACGGGCACCACCATGACCGACATGTGGCGCCCTTCCATCCGCGGTTCGCCTTCTTTCTTGGCGACGTCGGCAATCGACTCGAGCACCCGGTCCAGCATCACCCGGCCGAGTTCCGGACGCGTAATCTCGCGCCCCTTGAAAAAGACCGAAATCTTCACCCGGTGCCCCTTGTCGAGAAAACGCCGGATGTGCTCCGTCTTGAACGCGATGTCGTGCGCCTCGGTCCGCGAGCGGATCTTGACCTCCTTTACCGCCGTCGCCACCACCTTGCGCTTGGACTCCTGACTGCGCTTTCGCTGCTCGTAGCGATACTTGTGGAAGTCCATGATGCGGCAGACCGGCGGTTGCGAGTCCCCGGCAACCTCAACCAGGTCCAGCTTTCGCTCGTCGGCGATCGCCTGGGCCTGCGCCGTGGGCATGATGCCGAGCTGCTGGCCATCGCTGTCGATGAGCCGCACCTCGCGCGCCCGAATACTCGCGTTGATTCGGATCTCCTCGTCCTTGGCTATGGTACACCTCCGTCGTTCGGCTTCGCCCGCTTCGCCACCCATTCGGCAAATGCGTCGATCGCCATCGCCCCCGGCTGGGACCCATCGCGAAGCCTGGGAGACACTGCCCCCTGCTCGACTTCCCGCTTACCGACCACGCCGATGATCGGTACCTTCGACTGCTGCGCCTCGCGAATCTTGAATCCCAGCTTTTCGTTGCGCAGGTCGGCACGCGCACGTACCCCCTGCTCAGCGAGTCCTTCGGCCACGCGCTGAGCGAATTCGTTCTGCTCGTCGGTGACCGTTACCAACTTGACCTGGCACGGCGCCAGCCACAGCGGCAACGCACCAGCCGTATGCTCGATAAGAATACCAATGAATCGCTCGATCGAACCCAAGATGGCTCGGTGGATCATTACCGGCCGCTGAGCCTGCCCGTTACTATCGATGTATTCTAGGCCGAATCGATCCGGCATCGAAAAATCCAATTGCACCGTGCTGAGCTGCCACTCGCGTTTCATCGCATCGAGGACGCAGAAGTCGATCTTTGGCCCGTAGAACGCCCCCTCCCCCTCGCTGACCTCGAAAGAGACTCCGGCCCCCTCGAGTACTTCGCGCAGCGCCGCCTCGGCGCGCTCCCACATCGCGTCGTCACCAATACTGTCCTGTGGTCTCGTCGACAGGTACACGCGGGTCTCGGCGAAACCGAAGGCTCGCTGCGTCGAACCAATCATTTCGATCACCGCACCCACTTCGCCGTAAATCTGGTCGGGGGTGCAGAACAAATGGGCATCGTCTTGGGCGAAGGAGCGCACCCGGGTCAGCCCGTGGACGACGCCGGAACGCTCGTAACGATGCAGCCTGCCGAAGTCGGCGTAACGAATCGGCAGGTCGCGGTAGGAGCGGATTTCCTCGGAATAGATGAGGCAGTGCGTAGGACAGTTCATCGGCTTCACCGCCAGTGCTCGTTCGTCGAGTTCGGTGAAGTACATGTTGTCCTTGTAATGATCGAAGTGGCCCGAGCGCTTCCACAGCTCGACATCGAGAATCTGCGGCGTGATCACCTCGCGGTAGTCGTAACGTCGATACAGATCTCGGATGTATTCGACCAAAAGGTTGTAGACGATAGCGCCGTCGGGAAGAAAAAAGGGCGTAGCCGGAGCTTCGGCGTGGAAGCTGAAGAGCTGCAGTTTCTTTCCCAAGCGGCGGTGATCCCGTTGCCGTGCCTGCTCGAGTCGTTCGAGGTGATCCGCCAACTGCTGCTCGTCGGCGAAGGCCGTTCCGTAGATTCGCTGCAGCATGGGATTGCGCTCGTCACCGCGCCAGTAGGCCCCTGCCACGTGGGTAAGCTTGAAGGCGCCCAGACGTCCGGTAGCCGGGACGTGCGGGCCGCGGCACAAGTCGACGAACTCTCCCTGACGGTACAGGCTGACCGTTTCTTCCTCGAGATCGCGAATGATTTCGACCTTGAAATCCTCGCCCATCGAGCGGAAGACCTCGATGGCTTCGTCGCGCGACATCAGCTCTCGGTCCACGCGGTGGTTTTCTTTGACGATGCGTTGCATCTCCTGCGAAATGCGCTCCAGGTCTTCCGGCGTAAAACCAGCATCGTATTTGAAATCGTAGTAGAAACCGTCGGCGATGACGGGCCCGATCGTCACCTGCGCTTGCGGATACAGCCGCTTGACGGCCTGCGCGAGCAGGTGGGCGGTAGAGTGGCGGAGGACTTCAAGCGCTTGCGGGCTATCGGCAGCCAGAGGATCGAGGCGGCAACTCGCGGTGAGAGGAAGGCTGAGGTCGATGACCCGCCCGTCGGCTAGCGCGGCAATACTGTCGTCGGCCATTGCACCGAGCGCCTGCCCTGCGGTCGTGCCAACCGCGACGTTGCTCGAAACACCGCCTTCGACGGCTACGGTAATCTCTCTGGCCATGCGCTCTACTCGTTGCTCTCGCTACACGGGCGAGCATTCGCGCTGGAATGCTTCACCCGGAGCCGGACCGTGAAACCGGAGAGCCCCTCGCGGGACTTCTTGACCACCCGGCATCACGCGGTACCGTCTTGCCTCGAACCTCCCTCGTTCCAGTTCAGTGTATGGTAGGCACGGGCGGGATTGAACCGCCGACCCCCTCCGCGTCAAGGAGGTGCTCTCCCACTGAGCTACGTGCCTGCACCGGGCCGCGTCAACTACCACCCACCCGTGTAACAACGGCCAAGCCGCTAGTCAACAGCGGCCAAACTTTGCCGGCAAGCACCTGGCAGGGTACGATGCGGGGGTGGAGAGTCGTTCGGCCATCACGCGGGATCAGGTCGTCACCGTCTTCCTCTTCATTGCGCTTGCCGCTTTTCTCTATTTGGTCGCCGATTTGCTGCTGCCCTACGCCAACCCGGTTGCCTGGGCCGCCGTCTTAGCCGTGGTTTTCTATCCGGCCTACCGTCTTCTGAACCGACTGATACCGCGCTGGAACAACCTCTCGGCCGGCGTCATGACGCTGCTGGTGTTCTCCGTAGTCGTCGTTCCCAGCCTGCTACTGACCGGCGTTCTCGCACGAGAGGCAGTCGACGGTTACCAACATTTGGCCCATTTCGTGACTTCCGATCGCTTCAGCCACATCGACCAGCTGAAGGACCACTGGCTGATCGCCCCAGTGTGGCAGTGGTTCGAGCAACGGCGTGCCAGCGGAGACGTCAATCCCACCTCGATGCTGCTCTCGGGGACCCGCTGGCTGACGGAACGGCTGGCGGGGCAAGCTACGGCCGTCGCGAAGAATGTCGTCTCGTTCTTCGTCGGGCTCGGCATCATGCTCTTTACCCTGTTCTTTGCCTTTCGTGACGGAACCGAATTGGTGCGCAGCCTGCAAGAAGCGCTGCCTATGGCACCCGACGACCGTCAACGGCTAATCGAGCGCCTGCAACAAACGATCGTTGCGGTGGTCCAGGGGCTCACGCTGACGGCAGCCCTCCAGGCGCTGCTACTAGGCGTCGGCCTATGGTTCGTCGGCGTTCCCTTCGCGATGCTGCTGTCGACCGCCGCCTTCTTTCTCGCCTTCCTCCCGGTCGGCGGAGCCGCGCTGGTGTGGATTCCGACCGTCATCGGACTGCTGATGCTCGGCCAGGTCGGCAGCGCGCTGATTTTGGGCGTCTACTGCGCCGCCGTGGTGGGTTCGGTAGACAACCTCGTGCGACCGATCGTCATCGGCAGCCAGGCCAGCCTGTCGACGCCGATCCTGTTCTTCGGCATCCTTGGCGGTTTGCAAGCCTACGGTTTCATCGGCCTGTTCGTCGGTCCCGCAATCCTGGCCACCTTCTCCGTCTTCGTCCGGATCTATCGCGAGCGCTACGCCGCCGCCACCCAGCACGACGCCGCGGGCGCGTGACGCGCGGCCGTCAACGGCCGTGGCTGATCAAGCCGCTGACGCGGAACCACTGCTCGTCGGCCGACTGCGGCGCGTCGAAGCCGATGTCGATGTACCAACCGGCCTCGTCCGGAAACGCCATGCCGGGAATCGCAGCGCGCGTACCGTGCATCAACTGCATGTCGATGACACTGAACGCGTAGATGAACATTCGCGGCTCCTGGTATTCGTACGCGACCATCGGATTCGGACGCTTGGAGGTGCGGATGCTCTGCATGACGACTTTCCACAGTTCGCCCGATTGGTCGTAGAGGTCGGAGTAGACGACAAAATACGTTTCCTTGTCTACGAAGATGACCCGTTTGGAATATGCGTAGTTGGGAACCTTGGGACGTCCTTCGATCACGTAGACGCTGGGCCGCTTCTCCCAACTTTCACAAAAGGTCATGCCACCATCGCGCTCGCAGGGGGCCGGCGGCAGGCGTTCGCCATGGAGTGACGCCAACATGGGTTTCTCGCCCAACAGCTTCCATTCGAACCAAGGAATCTGGCCGGCGTAGCCGCCGTAGCTGTCGACGTCGATGTCCTGGCCGAACAAGGCGTCGCTGCGCTGCGCGCTCGACATCCGGCGCACACGACGAAGCATCGGCAGGTAGAGCCAGGTGTCGTCTTGGCGCACCAAGTCGAGGTAACGGTGGCTGATGCCGCCGACGCCCTTCAGATCGAAAGGCTCGATCAAAGGGTACAGTCCCGACTTGCGAAAGGTTTCGTCTCGGTTTTCCCCAAAAAAGGGAATCGGCTCATGGTAGATACGCCCAACGTACTGCAAGACGCGTAGCCAATCGGCCACGAAATGGCGCTCGACCGTGTAACGTCGCCGCCCCTTCGCATCGACATAAAGTGAGCCTGTATCGGCATCTACGAGGTGCATATTCAAGTCATCGCTAAAGTAATGCGTGCGCTCGAAGTTATACATGATCTTACGCGCCGCGTCCGGATCGTTCTCGTCGACAACCGGGAACGGCCGTCCCGCTACCCAGTCTACGAGTTCACCCCGCCGGCCAATCCTGGCCTGCGCCGAATATTTCTCCGTCGCTTTTTCGTAGGCCGACGGCAGAGGAATTCGCCGGTAGGGAACGATCCGCAGATCCATCCCGTTCTTGATCGCCCACAGCACCCCGGGGCTGACCAGATCGCGCACCTCGTCCGCGTTTTCTTTGGTAATGCGTTGGCCCGCTTCGAGTTCGGCGCCAGCGGACGACGGCGCCAGCTGCAAGAGCAGCCCGGCAACCAGGATGCAGCCGCAGGCCCATCGCAAGTCGCGACGCGCACGGGCGCTGACCCGCGGCAAGAACTCGATTTGATAGCGGCTGGCAATCAACGGGGCCCTCCGTATGGGCCGTCGGCTGAGCCGTCGGCCTTGTCTGGCGTCGGCCAGGCCCCTACTATGGCACGAATCTACGATCTCGGAGAACCCCGATACGTCATGACTAGGCCTTCAACCCCGGTTCTCGTCGGCGCCGGACAATACACACAACGCTGGAGCGACGACGGTGAGCACCTAGACGCCCTCGGGCTGATGGCAAGCGCTTGCCGCCTGGCGATCGACGATTCCTGCGCCAGGAACCTCGCTCCTGCAATCGACACCGTTGCGGTAGTCAACACGATTACCTGGTCCTACAGCAACGCCCCCGCGCAACTGAGCGAACGCCTTGGCCTGAGGCCGCAGCGCCTGCTCTACACCAGCGTCGGCGGGAACACGCCGCAATACCTGGTCAACCGCTTCGCACGCGAACTCGAACGGTCGCGAGAGGGCGTCGTTCTACTCTGCGGCGCCGAGGCCGGCTACTCGGCGCGCAAGATTGGCAGCGGCATCGACCTGGCGTGGCCGCCGATCGCCGAGCCCGAGCACATCGACGGCGATCAGCGTCTCGGCTCGAGCGACCTCGAACTCTCCTACGACCTTGTTTTGCCGGCCTTCATCTACCCATTCTTCGAAACGGCCGTGCGTGCCGAACTCGGTCGCAGCCCGGCGGAACACGCGCTTGCGCTCGGCCGGCTCTACAGCCGCCTGTCGCGCATCGCCGCGGCAAATCCCCACGCCTGGTCCCGTCAGGAATTGACGCCCGAACAAATCAGCACGGTCACTCCCGACAACCGCATCATCGGCTACCCCTATACCAAGCGGATGAACGCCAACATGTCGGTCGATCAGGGCGCGGCAGTGATTCTCACAACCGCCGGATGCGCCCAAAAACTCGGCATCGACGAGTCTCGCTGGGTTTACCCAATGGGCGGCGCGCATCTCAACGATGTTTGGGAGTTCTCCCGGCGGCCGCGCCTCGACCGCTCACCGGCGATTGCCGCGGCTTCGAAACGGGCTCTGCAGCAGGCCGGGGTCGCTCTCGATGAGATCAGCTACTTCGACTTGTACAGCTGCTTTCCCAGCGTCGTACAAATCGGCTCGCGCATGATCGGGATTCCCGACGGCGATCCTCGCGACCTCAGCATAACCGGCGGGCTCGCCTACTTCGGAGGGCCGGGCAACAACTACTCGATGCATGCCATTGCGACCGCGGCCGAGCGTTTGCGCACAGCAAACGAAGAACTGGCGATGGTAACCGCCCTCGGCTGGTACGCTACCAAACACGCAATCGGGGTTTACGGGCGGCGCCCGGGCGCCGAGCCCTGGGCCGAACGCGACGACGCCGACGAGCAGGCGCGCATCGACGCCTCGGCGTTGCCCGAGCCTATTGCGGTTGCCGACGGCGACCTGCGCGTGGAGGCTTTCACGGTTCGCCACCGGCGCGACGGCACGCCGCGCGTCGGCATCGTCCTAGGCCGCCTTGCCGACGACGCACGAGCCCTGGCACAAATCGAGGCAGCCCCCGCAGAGCTCGAAGCGCTGGAACGGACAGAGTTGGTCGGACGGACCGGCCGTTGCCGACACGATGTTTCGTCGGCGCTCAATCTCGTACGCTTTGCTTGAGCGCTGCGCGCGTGCCGCAGCCCCCTGCGGTGTCGCGGCACTTCACACGTTGAATCGAAAATGAGCTACGTCGCCGTCCACGACAACGTAGTCCTTACCGTGAACGGCGAGTTTGCCGGCTTTGCGACAGGCGGCTTCGCCGCCCAGCGCGACGTAGTCGTCGAACGCGATGATTTCGGCACGAATGAACCCGCGTGCAATGTCGCTGTGAATCTTGCCCGCCGCCTCGACCGCCGTGGCGCCACGTCGGATCGGCCAGGCGCGCACCTCGTCCTCCCCGGCAGTGAGAAAAGTGATCAAATCGAGTTTGTGATAACAGGCCGCCACGAAGCGGTCTCGCGCACCGGCCGAAAGACCCAAGTCACCCAAAAACTCGTGCGCCTCGTCTTCTTCGAGGCGGGCGAGTTCCGCCTCGATCGGTGCGCTCATGACGATCGCTTCGACATCGGTTCCCTCGAGCAGAGAGGCAAATCGCGAAACATCGGTTGCCGCGGCGTCTTCGCCGACGTTGGCGACCACGATCCTAGGCTTCAGGGTGAGAAAGCGAAAACCCGACAAACGTTCCGACTCGCCGGCATCGAGTCCGAGCTGACGCAGCTCACGGTCGTTCTCGAGCGCCTCCGCACAGCGCTCGAGTAACTGTTTTTCTTGCGCGTCACCGCGCTCGCGCGTCAGGCGCTCGATCCGCTTTTCCACGATGGCGAGGTCGCTCAGCAGCAACTCCGAGCGGAAGGCCTGTGCCGCGCGCGCGGCCCCTTGCAACCCTTCACCGCTGAAGGCGTCGGCGACTTCAGCGAGGACGTCTAGGGTGCGCATGTCGCCGAGCATCGCCGGCGAAAGGCCCCTACCCGGCGACCCGAAACTGCCCGCGGGATAATCCTCGAACGTGATCTCGGCGTAGGTGGTACGACGAGGCTGGCACAGCGCGGTGAGCCGATCGACGCGCGCATCGGGGACTCGAATCGTGCCAAGGCTGCCCTTGCCCGCGGAGGCCTCTATCCCGGCCAGTGCCGCGAAAACGGTCGACTTGCCCGCTCCGCCGAAGCCGACCAGGCCGATCTTCATTCTCCGACCTCAGCGATCGTCCGAAGTGTCCGCACTTGCCTCGCCGGCGTCCGCCTCTCCGCTCACCGCAGCCGCAGCTGCATCCGCTGGGGTCTCGGTGCCGTCGGCGCCAGCAGCCTGTGTTTCGGGCGCTTGCGCCTCCGCCGATTCGGTCTCCTCGGCCGCCTCCGTCTCGCCCTCGAGTTCTCCGCCTAGCGGCCGCACCACCAACTTGACGGTGGCCTTAACGTCCTGCCCCACACGAATCGGCACTTCGAATTCGCCGATCTCCTTGATCGGATCCCGCAGTTCGATACGCCGGCGATCGATTTCGTAGCCTTGCTCGGCGAGCAGCCGGTGTACCTCGAGGTTCGTCACGGAACCGAACAACTTGCCGGCCTTGCCAGCACGCGCCTCGGTCTCGAGAGCCACACTGCTCAGACGCTCGGCCAGCGACTCGTGCGCGCCTCGCTCGCGAGCCTTCTTGGCTTCGATGATCCTCTGCTCGTGTCGCAAACGACCCAAGTTGCGGCGATCCGCGACCACCGCCAGCCTCTGCGGCAAAAGATAGTTCCGGGCATAGCCGGGACGAACCTTGACTACTTCTCCAATGATCCCGAGGCCAGGAACATCCTCACGTAGAATCACTTCCATCGCTTACGACCTCGAAAACGGTAGTAACGCCGCCTGTCGGGCGCGTTTGATGCCGAGCTTGAGCCGCCGCTGGTGCTTCGCGCAGGTCCCGGTTGTTCGCGCCGGCACGATACGCCCGCGTTCGCTGATAAAGTCCTCCAGCACGCTTGCCCACTTGTAGTCCATCGGCATGGACTTGTCCGCACAGAAGCGACACACCTTGCGCCGCCCGCGACGGAACCGCCTCTTCGGCCGTCCCCCGCCGCCACCCTCGCCACCGCGATCGCGCGGCGGTCTTGGGCCGCTTCGGCTGACTCCCGGCGAAGGACTCGATGTCTGCTCACTCATTCGTTCGCACCTCGCTCGCTTTCGGCTGCTTGATCAGAAGAACTGTCGGCCGCCTCTGGCGTCGTTTGAGCCGGCGTCTCGCCAGTGCTCACCGGCGTTTCCTCGGCCGCCGCCGGCTCCGGCGCCGGTTCCGGCGCCGGCTCTTGCCGGCGGTCCCGCAGCTCGCTCAGCGGCACCTCACCGCTCTCGCGCCGTTCGGCTGGCCGCGTCTCCGGCAAGCCGGTGTGCTCCTGCTGAACGCTCAAGTAGCGCAAGACCCCGTCTGTAATCCGCAAGGTTCGCTCGACCTCACGCACGACCTCCGGTTCGGCCTGGTACTCGAGCAGATAGTAGTGCCCCTGTTGCTGACGTTTGACCGTATAGGCCAGCTTGCGGTTCCCCCAATCACGGCTCGCTTCAACCGTACCGCCGCCGCTTTGGACGACCGACTGCAGTCGTTCGATGAGTTGCTGTTTCCCCTCACCGAGCTCGTTACTAAGGACAACCAGAGTTTCGTATGGTCGCATCGAACTTCCTCGCTCTTGCTTCGCTTAAACCAACAGAGGAGCGATAACGAGAGAGACGATGGACATCAGTTTGATCAGAATGTTCATCGACGGACCCGCGGTGTCTTTGAACGGATCACCCACCGTATCGCCTACCACTGCCGAATGGTGAGCCTCGGTTCCCTTTTCCTCGCCGGGAATCTCACCTTTTTCGATCGCCTTCTTGGCGTTGTCCCAAGCACCACCGGCGTTGGCCATCATCAAGGCCAGCAGCACACCGGCCAAGGTCGCTCCGGCAAGCATGCCGCCGAGGGCCTCAGCGCCAAACAGCAGACCGACGACCACCGGCGAGATCACCGCCGTAAGACCGGGCGCCACCATTTCCCTAAGGGCTGCCTGGGTAGAGATATCCACGCAGCGCGCAGCATCGGGCTTGACCCCAGGCTCGCCTTCGAGAAGACCACTGATCTCACGGAACTGGCGTCGAATCTCGGTCACCATCTCACCTGCGGCGCGGCCGACCGAGGTCATCGTCAGAGCCGCGACGAAGAAGGGAAGCACGCCGCCGAGAAACAGGCCGACAACGACGTTGGGATCCGTAATGAGGATTTTCAACGGACCGAGTTGAGAATGCGCCGCCTGGCGCGCATGGTTGACGGCCATCGCGTAGGCCGAGAACAAGGCGAGCGCCGTTAGTGCCGCCGAACCGATGGCGAAGCCTTTACCGATCGCCGCAGTGGTGTTGCCGAGAGCGTCGAGACCGTCGGTCACCTTGCGCACCTCGGGACCGAGCTCGGCCATTTCGGAAATACCGCCAGCGTTGTCGGCCACCGGACCGTAGGCATCGACGGTCATCGTTACGCCGACTGTCGCGAGCATGCCGACCGCGGCGACGCCGATACCGTAAAGACCGGCCACGGCATTGGAAACGAAGATGCATGCGCAGATGACGATTACCGGAAGGGCACAACTCTCCAGGCCGACGGCCAGACCGTGAATGATGTTCGTCGCGGCACCCGTTTTCGATGCTTCAGCGATGCGGCGAACCGGCTTGGCCGAAGTGTAGTACTCGGTAATCAGCCCGATGGCGATGCCGCCGATGGTGCCGACGAGAACCGCCAGCCACACGTTCACGGTGACCGCACTGCCAGCAATGACCATGAACGCGACGAGCAAGAACAGGCCGGCCGCGATGAACGTCGAATAGCGCAGCGCTGCCTGAGCGCCGATTCCCTTGAGCGCACGCATCGAGAACACGCCGGCCAGCGATGCCAGCAGACCGATGACCGCAAGCGCCAGCGGAAGCGCCATCAGCGCCAGCTGGAGGTCCGCTCTCGCCACGCCCGAGCCATCGGAAAGCGCCGCCAGGCGATGGCCGCCGATAGTCGCGCCGATGGCGATCGTCGCAACCATGGAACCGACGTAGGACTCGAAGATATCCGCTCCCATACCGGCGACGTCGCCGACGTTGTCGCCAACGTTATCGGCAATTACGCCGGGATTGCGCGGATCGTCTTCGGGAATGCCGGCCTCGACCTTGCCCACCAGGTCGCTGCCGACGTCCGCTGCCTTGGTGTAAATGCCGCCACCTACGCGGGCGAACAACGCGATCGAACTCGCCCCCATGGCGAAGCCGTTGATGACCTTGGCCGTCGCGGGACTTCCATAGATGGCAAAGAGGATCCCGACACCGATTAGCCCGAGGCTCGCGACCGCCAGGCCCATCACGGCACCGCCGTTGAAGGCGACCAGGAGCGCGCTCTCTTCACCGCCCTGCCGAGCCGCCTCCGACGTACGCACGTTTGCCTGCGTCGCCGAGAACATTCCGAGCAGACCGGCCGCCATCGAGCAGATCGCTCCAAATAGGAAGGCGAACGCGGTGGCGCTGCCGAGCTTCCAGGTCAGCAGCAAGAAGACGACGACTTCGAAGATCGTCAAAATGCGGTACTCGCGCTTGAGAAAAGTCATCGCACCGGTACGGATGGCTTCGGCGATTTCGCGCATCTTCTCGTCGCCGGCGGGTTGGCTCTTGACCATCCGATAGAGCCCCGCGGCTACCACGAGGCCGATGATTCCCGCATAGGGAGACAGCGCACTCAAAAAACTCATCGTGTTTCTTTCTCCTCCTTGGCTCCGGCCGTTGTTCCCATCAAGCCGGGCTCTAAACTCTCCCGCCGCCGGCGGGTGCACCGTTGAACTCCTGCATGGCTGCCTCGACTCCACGATGGAGGAGGCACTCGACAGCCTCTACGCCGCGCGCGACCAGAGCGTCGTGTACCGACCGCTCATCGTTCGAAACCGCCTCGAGCACGTGATCCGACAGCTCCGCACCGGAGTGCGGGCGGCCGACCCCGAGGCGCACGCGAACGAAATCGGAATCCCCAAGCTCTTCGATGATCGACTGCAATCCGCGATGGCCCCCGCTGCTTCCGCCGGGCCGCACGCGCAGCTTTCCCAGGGGCAGATCAGCGTCGTCGCACACCACGACCAGGTGCTGCATGGGTATGCCCAAGGAAGTACAGGCGGCGCGCACACTCGCGCCACTGGCGTTCATGTAAGTCTGTGGCTTCAAAAGCAGCACCTCGGTACGGGCCAGCTCCACGCTGGCCGTCAGCGCCCGGTACTCCCGGCGCCGGATGCTTTTCCCTCGGGCCTCGGCGAGCCGATCGACTACGCGAAAGCCCAGGTTGTGTCTCGTGTTCTTGTATTTCGCACCCGGGTTGCCAAGTCCAGCGACGCAATACATGGCTGAGACTCCGGCAGCGCCCGCGCGCCGTTTTTACTCTCCGCTCTTCTCGCCTTCCGGCGCGCTCTCGCCGCTCGGCGCCTCCCCTTCGGGAGCCTCTTCGCCGGCCGCTTCGAGTGCCTCGCCTTCGAGCGCCTCTTCTTCCTCGGCGGCCACCTTCTCCACGGTCGGCGGCATGACCGCGACAACCGAAAAATTCTCCGTGTGTAGAGACTCAACCCCCTCCGGTAAGGTAAGATCCTCGATGTGCAAGACATCGTGAACCCCAAGTTCACTGATGTCGACTTCGATCGTATCGGGCAGTTTGTCGGGTAGCGCGCGAATATCGATCTCACGTCGAAGCGGCTGCACGATTCCGCCTTCAACTTCACCGGCGGCCTTGCCAATCAGCCGAATCGACACTTTCGTCTCGACCGGCTTGTGGACGTCAACGCGCAATAAATCGACATGGACCGGCGCGCCACTGAGCGGGTGGTTCTGCACCGAACGAATCAGGGCGATTCCGTCATTCACCGCCGGGTGATCCGACACCAGATGGATCAAATGGGCACCGGACGAAGCTAGCCCCAAGCGATTGAATTCGGCGGCGTCGAACTCAATCGAAATGGTTTCTCCCCCGCCACCGTAAATCACCCCGGGTAGACGCTGCGCGCGGCGCAAGGCTCGGGCCTTGACGGCCGGGTCGCGTTGCTTGACGCTAATCTCTGTACGTTCCATGGACTCCAACCTCTTCGTGTACCGGTCTCAGTCAAACAAGGTGCTGATCGATTCCTCTTCGTGCGTGCGCCGAATCGCCTCGGCGATCAGACCCGCCACGGAGACGACTTGAATACGCTTTTCCGCCAAAACGTCCGCGCGCGGTGCGATCGTGTCGCAAATGAACAGGGTATCGATCGCCGACGACGAAATCCGTTCGATCGCCGGGCCGGATAGCACCCCGTGAGCGCAGCATGCCAACACCTTGCAAGCACCGGCCTCGACCACCGCCTGGGCCGCTCGGCACAGCGTACCGGCGGTATCGACGATGTCGTCGACGATGACCGCCGCGCAGTCGGCGACGTCACCGATGATGCGCATTTCTTCGATCTGATTCGCGCGCACACGGCGCTTGTCGATGATCGCCAGTTGGGCATCCAAACGCTTGGCGAACGCGCGGGCGCGCTCGACGCCACCGGCGTCGGGCGAAACGACCGCAATCGGCATGTCGTCGACGACCTCTTCCAGCCGTGGCAGCAGAACCGGATTCGCGTAGAGGTTGTCCACCGGCACGTCAAAGAACCCCTGAATCTGGCCCGCGTGCAGTTCCGTCGTCATCACCCGTGAGGCTCCCGCGGTAACCAACAGGTCGGCAACCAATTTGGCGCTGATCGGAACTCGCGAAGCGACCTTACGATCCTGCCTGGCATAGCCATAATAGGGAATCACCGCCGTAACACGCTTGGCCGAGGCTCGCTTGAACGCGTCGAGTAGAAGCAACAACTCCATGATGTGGTCGTTGCCCGGCGAGGAGGTCGACTGCACGACGAAGACATCTCCGCCGCGTACGTTGTCGCGGATGTCGACGGAAATCTCGCCGTCGCTGAAGCGGCCGATTCCAGCGTTGCCGAGTTCAACGCCGAGATGCGAACAGATATCCCGCGCGAGCGCGGTACTCGAGTTGCCCGCAAACACTTGCAGTGCGTCTTTGGCGATCCTAGCCCCTGACACCTTCAATTTCCCCTGAACTAGTGAACGATCACTCGTCGCCGGGCTCCTTCGCAATGGCTGGGCGGGAAGGACTCGAACCTTCGAATGCCGGACCCAAAACCCGGTGCCTTACCAACTTGGCTACCGCCCATCAGATCGGTGCAGCGGCGGGCCTCGATCGAAGCACGCGGACGGCGAACGCTCGATCAGGAAGAGCAAACGTCGAAGCCGCGCGGCGGGCCGACGCAATCGCATCGAAAATGCCCAACACCGCAGAGCCCGTTCCCGTCATCACCACACCATGAGCGCCTGCATCGCGGAGCGAAGCAAGCAGTCTGGGAACGTCGCCGAATTCAGCGCCCACTCCGGGTTGGAAATCGTTATGCAACGCCTCGACAACCGTCTCCGGAGCCACTCGCGAACAAAAGAGCCTAGTATTATCGGGCGTTTCGGATGTCAAACCGGAAAGTGCGTGGCGAAAGGCCCAGGCCGTGTTCACGCGTGCGGGAGGAACGACGACGAGCAGAGGCAGCCGCGGGAACGTCTCGAGCGGCCTAAGGATCTCCCCGACGCCGGACGCCAGCGCCGGCCGCGGTTGCAAGAAGAACGGCACGTCGGCGCCGAGAGAGACGGCGATCTCCGCCAGGCGGCCGCGAGCGATGCGACGCTCGAGCAGCCTCGGTAAAGCCGACAGCACGGCCGCACAATCGCTACTGCCACCGCCGAGCCCTGCGCCAGCAGGGATGCGTTTGTCGATATCGATCGACACGCTCGCGGCAGCCCCGGTCTCGGCCAGCACCGCATGCGCGGCGCGCGCGGCGAGATTGTCGTCGCCGTCTGGAATATCCTCATCGTCCGCACGTACGCGACAGCGCACCTGACCGCGTCCTCGCTCGACGCTCAGACGCAACTCGTCGTAGAGCGAGATCGGAACCATCAAACTGCTGAGAAGATGGTAGCCGTCCGGACGCGTGCCGACCACCCTGAGAAACAGGTTCACTTTGGCCGGAGCCCGTATCAAGAGTCCCTCGCGTGCCGCCATCTCGGCCGGCCAGTTTGACCGTCACGGGCCGGCATGACAACAGGTGCGCGGTGCTCGAAGAACTGCGCATCGCCGAAGATCTTGCCCGCACCGCGGGCACGACGATCGCCTCGGCTCTCGGCTCGCAGATCGAGATTAGCCGCAAGTCCGCGGTCGACTTGGTAACCGAGATCGACCGAAAGGCAGAAGCGCAGATCGTCGACGGGCTCGAGCGGGCCTTCCCCGGCGTCGCGATCGTTGCCGAGGAACGCTACGACGGCTCACGACCGAGCGGAGCCGCTTGGTTGGTCGATCCGCTCGACGGTACCGTCAACTTCGTTCACGGGCTTGCGCACTGTTCGGTGTCGATCGCCTTGCTCGATGCCTCGGGACCGCTGGTCGCCGTGGTCCACGACCCGTGCAAGAGCGAAACCTTCTGCGCTTCGCGCGGCGGCGGTGCCAACCTCAACGGCCACCCCATACGAGCTTCGCAAGAGTCCCTGTTGGCCGACGCATTACTCGTTACCGGATTTCCCTACGACAGAAAGGCCCGGCTCGATTTCTATCTCGCCTACTTCCGCGCCTTCATCGCCAGGGCGCGCGACCTGCGGCGCCTGGGCTCGGCGGCGCTCGATCTCTGCTATGTCGCCGCCGGTCGTTTCGACGGCTTTTGGGAATGGGGACTACATCCCTGGGACACCGCCGCCGGCTGGTTGGTCTTGACCGAAGCCGGCGGTCTCGTGTCCGATTTTGACGGGAGCGACTTCGACCCGTGGCTCCCGCGTATCCTGGCAACCAACGGACGGATCCACGACGAAGCCTTGGCCGTGTTGGCCGAACTAGCTCCCCACGTGTGAAGCCCGTTCCGATGTTTCCTAGAACAAGATCGGTTTCGCTTGGAGCGTCCGCGCCGGTATAAGGAAACACCGTGAGTAACATCAACCCAGATCTCGACCTCAGTGGAAAACGCGTCATCGTCACCGGGGCCAGCCGCGGCATCGGCGCAGCGATCGCCGAGCGCCC
>CAZJCO010000019.1:0-16706 GCA_964544375.1 uncultured Myxococcales bacterium | reverse complement strand
AGTCTTGACACGGCGGACTGGCCCACCACAAATCGGCGGGGGGCACCCCATGCACATCGCCGGCGTCCATCTGTACGCCTGCCCGCACCGCTCTAGCGCCCTCCGGCGGCCTGAGCGGCGCCCACGCCGCCGCGGCGTGGAACCTGTGTGGTTGCCTTGCCATTGGCTTTTGATACCATGCCGTGGATGATCAAGCCGCGCCGTTGTCTTGTCGCCGTCCTGCTATTTTCTTTTAGCGCCACCCTTGCCCAGGGCGCCGATGCGATCAGCCCCGAAGATACCGTACGCAAGTACTTGGAAGCGATGCAGCAACACCGATTTTCAGAAGCCTACGACTACGTTTCCTCGACGTTGCAGGCGGGCAAGGACCGTGAACTGTGGGCCAAAGAGCAGCAGTACATTGTCGAACTCGGCGAAGTGAAAATCTTCGGTTTCAAGGTCTTCCCGGCCGTCGTTTCCGGAGAAAAGGCCAAAGTCCCCAACATTCTCAAATCTCAGGACAAGTACCTCAATCAGCTGGGACTCGACGAATACGAACTCTACGAGCTCGTCCGTGAGGACGGAACCTGGCGTATCGACCAGCAGATGCTTGTCGAGGGGGCCGACCGAAAGGAGTACTTCCCCGATTCCTGACACCCGTCCACTGCTTCCTTGACAGGGCGAGGGGCAGCCGATAATAGCCGACGGACCGCGGCGCGGGCGAGCCCGGTTCGCGTGACGGATTTTGAGCGGCGGCTGGAATTCTTGCGGTTCGTTTCGAGCATCGTTCTGTCCTCAAGGAGCAGGGGATGATTTCCAATAAGATGAACACCCGGATTTTCGGGTTCGTGCTGGCGGCAATGGCGGCGGTGGTCCTGAGTGCTTGTGAGCATGGTGGAAACTGGGAGCCGCTGACCGAGCAGAAGGTCTACGTGTCGGACAAATTCTTCGACGTGGCCGTGCGCGGTCCGAAGGAAGCGATCATCGTGGGGTATGGGGGAAAGATCATCCATACCACCGACGGTGGCTTTACCTGGCAGCAGATTCCGAGCGGTACGGACATGGCTCTCTACAGTATCGACTTTGCGCCCGACAACGAGCAGGTCGGCTGGATCGTAGGCCAGCAGGGGCTGATCCTACGGACCACGGACGGGGGAATGACCTGGACCCAGCAGAAGGCGGAGCCGTGGCTCGACAAGGAGTGCTCCGATCCCGAGGAGCGCCGCTTCCGAGAACTCGATCGGCCTTGCCAATACGCTTATCTCTTTGCCCTCAGCGTGGTCGATGAGAACACCGCGATGATCGTCGGTGATAAGTCCGTCTATATGCAGACCCACGACGCCGGCCAGAGCTGGCAGATCGAGACCCTCAAGGTGGGTGGCGAAGATGTCGGTGAATGGGCGATTGTGATGGCCGATCCGGTGCTCTACGACGTCGAGTTTCTCGATGCGAACAACGGCTACGTTGTCGGGGAGTTCGGAAATACGTACCACACCACCGACGGCGGAAAGACCTGGACCAATCAGAAAGAAACGATGATGGACGAGACCATCTTCGACGCGATGGACTTGCCGACTCTGTTCGACATCGAGTTTGCCGACGCCAAACGCGGCATTGCGGTTGGACTCGACGGTCGCATCGCGGTTACGGAAGACGGCGGAGAAGATTGGAACTTCGTGCCGTCGAACGTCGAGGAGTATATCGACCCATTCTACGCGGCGACGATTCTACCCAACGGGCGGCGCTGGGTTGTCGGGGCTTCCGGGCAAGTTGTCGTGGCCGATGACGGGCAGTCTTTTTCGCGCGGAGATCTCGGTAGCGCCGTCAATAGCTGGATTCGGCGGGTGCGCTTTGCCGATGACAATCATGGCTGGATCGTCGGCGGTTTCGGTCTCATCATGAGTACCGAAGACGGCGGCAAGACTTGGTACCGGCGAATAGGGTAGGGGGCGCGAGAAGATGAGCAGAGAAGAAAAAAAGGCCCTGTATCTCCTCGGCGAGCGCCTCATCCGGCACCGCACGGCGGTTACGATCATCGTGGCGGTGGTTACTCTGTGGTTCGGCTGGCACGCGACCCGGCTGCACATGATCACCAGTTTTGGCGATCTGCTTCCCCAGAGTCACGAGTTCATCAAGATCCACAACAAGTATTCCAAGAACTTTGGTGGCGCCAACAACATCATGATGATGGTCGAAATCGAGGACGGAAACCTGTTTACCGTCGAACGACTCGGTCAGATCTATCTGATGACGCAGGAAGTCGACCGCGTCTACGGCGTAAACCACAACCAGATCGACTCCATCGGACACCGCACCACCCGTCACTTGAAGGTCATGGCGGGCGGTACGCTGCGCTCGGATCCGATCATGATCGGCATGCCGAAGACCGATGCCAACGCAGCCGAGGTCCGGCGCATCGTCCACAACTCGGAAAACGTTTACGGGATCCTGGTGTCGCTCGACGACAAGGCGGCGATCGTCCGCGCCAACTTCATCGAAGGTCGCCTGGACTACCGGCGAATCTTCGACGAGATGAACGATCGCGTCGTTCTGCCGTATACCGACGGCTGGGTCGGTGCGCAGTTTGTCGATGTCGATCCGGATCGCGCCCACGTTTACAAGGTCGAGAAAGGGACCGGGGTCATCGTCAAGCGGTTGTTCCCCGACAGCGTGGCCAAGAAGGCCGGACTCCAAACCAACGACGTGATCGTCTCGGTCAATGGGGAGGCGGCCGTGCATCGTTGGCAAATCGGCGATGCCGTTGCCAACGCGGCCAAGGAAGACGGCGGCAGCGTCGAGATCGGCTACCTGCGTGACGGCAAGCCCGGCACGCTGAGTCTGAGCGGAGGAGGCTCGGACGTCAAGGTTTGGGTTGCCGGTGAGCCACGACTTTACGGTTGGGTCTACCACTACTCGAGCGAGATCTTCGTAATCTTTTTGGCCGCGACGCTGTTCATTTGGGTCGTTCTCTACATGTACTTCCACGATTGGCGCGGCGCCCTGCGGCCGACGATCACGGGCGTGTTGGCGGGAATTTGGGGCCTCGGCTTCATTGATATCATCGGCTTCGCGCTCGATCCGCTGGCGCTGGTCATACCATTTTTCATTACGGCCAGGGCGGTGAGTCACTCCGTGCAGATGCACGACCGCTATTACGAGGAGTACCGCAACAACAACTTCAACAAACACGGCGCGATCGTCGCTTCGTTCGCGGAGCTGTTCGTGCCGACCCTTTCGGGCATCATCACGGACGCCCTCGGGGTTCTCGTGATCATCCTGGTGCCGATCCTCATGCTGCAGAAGCTGGCGATTACGGCATCGTTTTGGATCCTGGCAATCACGATTTCCGAATTGCTGCTCAATCCAATTGTTTACGATCTGCTGCGGGCACCGGACGAGCACATCGTCGAGAAGCGGAGCGAGGGCAGTTTCTACCGTTTCAACAACGCGCTGGCCGCGGCGACGCTGAGCCGTACCGGTCAGATCGTCACCCTCGTGTTCTGGATCGCCGCTTCGATCGTCTGCGTAACGCAGTGGCGGCATCTGACGATCGGCGACCCGAGTTCCGCGTCTCCGCTACTCTACCTCGACTCGCCGTACAACGAGTCGCACACGAAGATTCAGGGTAAGTTTGGTGGCGTCGAGCCATTGATCATCGTTGCCGAAGGTCAAGACAAGAACGCGATGAAGGATCCGCAAGCGTTGCAGACGATGGAAAAGTTCCAGCGTTTCCTCGAGCGGGATCCCGGCGTCGGCTACAGTTTTTCGCTGGCCGACATCATTCGTGCCGTCAACAGCGTGTTCCACGAACTCGAGCCCAAATGGGGCGTGATCCCGAACAACTGGGTTGACATCGGCGGGCTGTTCTTCATCTTCTTCTCTGGCTCGCCGCCGACCGAGACCGCCAAGTACGTCACCACGGACTACCAAACCGCCCACGTGACCTTCTTCTGTCGGGATCACAAGGGCGCCAACATCGAACGAATCATCGGACGCGCGGAGGAGTTCATTGCGCAGAACCCAATGAACAAGGCCGCCTTCCGTCTAGCCGGCGGTCTGATCGGTGTGCTCGCGGCGGCCAACCAAGAACTGCTGCGAAACGACGTCATGATGAACGCCCTCGGGTTCGGCACGATCTACATCGTGCTGCTGTTCACCTACCGGTCTTTCGTATCTGGTATCATCATGCTGCTGCCGCTGATTGCGTCGAACTTCGTCATCAACGCTTACATGGGCTGGAAGGGGATGGGCATCAACATCAATACCCTGCCGGTGGTTACCGTCGGAGTAGGGTTTGGTATCGACTACGGCCTTTATATCGTCAGTCGTACGATCGAGTCGTATTTCGAGCTGGAGAACGACTTTACCGAGGATCAGAACAACGATCGGGTGTTCGCGGCCGTCCATCGGGCGATCTCGACGGCCGGCAAGAACGTGACCTTCGTCGCCGTGACGATGGTCGTCTCGACTTTGTTCTGGCCCTGGCTGTCGGAGATTCGCTTCGACGCCGAAATGGGACTGTTGCTGGCGATCTGGATGACGATCAGTTGGGCCGCATCGATGACCTTGCTCCCGGTGGTGATGGTCGTCATCAAACCGCGCTTCATTCAGAGGCGACCTGCGATCGACGCCTAACGAGCGCCGTCGGTAGCCCGGTTCTGCCGGTACACAGCGCAGAGGCCGGGCCGCTCATGCGGCCCGGCCTCGTTCGTTTGATCGCAGCGTCGGCCTCGCGGAGAGGATTGACCCGTGAGGACGCTGCTTTATCGTGAACGCTGCTGCGTGGGCGCCCCGGCCGGCCGACGAGCCACGACGACGTGATCGAAGCACGACTTCTTAGCAAAAATTACGGGTCCCACCGAGCCGTCGATCGCGTGTCCTTCGACGTCGGTAAGGGGGAGATCGTCGGTCTGCTCGGGCCCAACGGTTCCGGCAAGACGACGATCATGCGGATGCTGACGGGATTTTTCGCGCCGACGTCGGGCGCCTGCAAGATCGCCGGCGTCGATGTTGGCGCCGAGCCGAGGCGGGCACGCGCGTTGCTCGGCTATTTGCCAGAGCGGGTGGCGCTGTACCCCGACATGACAGTGCGGCGTTACCTCGGGTTCGTCGCTCGGGTGCACGGTGTCGCCGGCCCGCTGCGTCCTTACCTCGAAGAGGCGGTCGAACGCTGCGGCCTGCAGTCCGTGGTCGATCGTCACATCGGTAAACTGTCGCGTGGCTACCGCCAGCGTGTGGGCGTCGCGCAGGCGGTGATTCACCGCCCGGCGGTACTCGTACTCGACGAACCGACGGTAGGCCTCGATCCGCGCCAAATTGTCGAAATCCGGGCGCTGATCCGAGAACTCGCGGGGCAAGCCACGGTGCTGCTGTCGACGCACATTCTTCCCGAAGTAAGCGTCACCTGCGGTCGCGTGCTGATTCTCGACCGGGGGCGTCTGATCGCCGAGGAAAGTGCCGAGGGCCTGCGAGTCCGCAGCGCGGCCGGCGCGCGTCTGAGAATTCGTGCGAGAGCGCCGCGCGCCGAAGCGGCGGCGGCGATCGCGGCCCTGCCCGGAATCGAAGAGGTCGACGTCGAAGGCGCCGCCGGCGACCCTGTGCTTGCCCTGTCGGTAGCGACCGACGGTGCGCTGGCGCGGGCCGACGCAATTGCCCGCTGCGTGATCGAGCGGGGCTGGCGTCTCGACGAAGTCGCGCCGGTGCTGCCGAGTCTCGAGGATCTGTTCGTGGAGATTCTCGACCGAGCCGGAAGCGGCGATCGCGAGGACGATCGGTGAGACGCTTCGTCGCGCTTCTGAGACGCGAACTCGGCGCATTCTTCGGCGCACCGCTGCTCTATTTCGTCGCCGCGGTCTTTCTCACCTTGTCGGGTTACTACTTCTATACCGACCTCAACGCCTTCATTACCTTCGGTTTTGGTGAGAGCATCGTCGAGCACCTCTGGCAGAGGCTGTTCAACGATATCGTTCGGCTCGTGATCACGGTGATTCCGCTGATTACGATGCGCGTTTACGCCGAGGAGAAGAACCTCGGTACGATCGAGCTTCTCTATACCGCACCCTTGCGCGACGGCGAGATTCTAGCGGCCAAGTTTTTAGCCTGCATGCTGGTCTTTTGCGTCATCATCGGTGCGACTTTGCTGTATCCGATATTGATCTATCGCATCGAGGCGTTCGATTTGTCGCAACTGGTTTCCGTCTATCTCGGGCTCTTTTTGCTGATCGGTGCGATGGTGATGCTCGGGATCTTTATTTCCTCGACGACTTCGGTCCAACTGATCGCGGCGATGTTTAGCTACGGCGCGATTCTGCTTCTGTGGAACCTGAGTTGGAACGAAGCGGCGGTCCCGGGAAGCGTTCTCGGGCTGGTCTCGCAACTGTGCGCTTACGATCACTTCGAGCCTTTTGCCCGCGGAGTGATAGATCTCAAGGACGTCGCCTACTTCGTGTCGGTCATGATCTTTGCGGCGTTTCTCACGATGCGCTCGATGGAGTCGCGGCAGTGGAGGGGGCGCCGGTGAACTCGTCGCGCTGGCTGACCTATGGACGTCTGTCCTTGGCGACGATCGGGTTGGCCGCGGCGCTGGCGGCGGCGACGGCTACGACAACGCTTTACAACGTCCGCTTCGATCTGAGCCCGGGCGACCGCTTTACGCTATCCGATCACGCGCTCACCGTGTTGCGCGGCATCGACACGCCGGTCAAGGTGACCGCCTTCATCCGCACGCGCGACGGCCGCAACCCAGTTCTCAAGGATCTTCTGTGGCAGGCATCACGCGAGAGCCCGCTGCTGAGCTACGAAATCGTCGATGTCAACAAATATCCCGCCAGAGCCGGGCGCATGGGGGTGAGTACCTACGGCGCGAGCGTGGTCGAGAGCGGGGCGCGCAGAGCCGACTTTTCGATTCCCTCCGAGGGACACCTGATTTCGGCGATCATTCACGTGACGGCGCCGCCGTCCAAGCTCTACGTGCTCACGGGCCACGGTGAGTGCGAGATCCAGTCGCCCGACAGCAAGCGCGGTTGCTCCAGGCTGCGAGCGGCGCTGTCGCTCGAGTCCTACGAGGTCGAGCCGTTGTCGCTGGTTTCGCGCGAGAGAGTACCGCAGGATGCGAGCGTAGTGGTGTTGGTCGGTCCGGAGAGCGACTTGCTTCCCGTCGAGCTGAAAGCACTCGATGCCTATCTCAACCGAGGTGGAGATTTGCTCGTGCTGCTCGATCCCTTTCGCGCGCCGGCGCTCGGCGCCTGGCTGGCGCGCCGAGGGATGCTGGTAGGCGACGATGTCGTGTTAGACCCCGAGCAGCGCTTGGCCGGCGGCGAAGCGCTGTCGGCCGTACTCGAGCAGCGTAACCAGCAACACCCGGTAACCGCTGCACTCGATTCGGCCGTGCTGCTGTCGGGAATGCGCTCCGTTAGAGCGCGCGGCGGCGACGGACGGCAGGGGTACTGGCTTCTCAAGAGCGGAGAGCGAAGTTGGGCGTCGGCAGACAGCGCGATTCTCCAAGGCGCTGCGGCCAGGTTCGTTGCCGGCCGCGACCTCAACGGTCCGCTTTCGGTAGCCGCCGCCTTGAGCCAGCCGGCGGCGAGGGACGAAGGCGCCGGCGCAGTCAGCCGCATGGTCGTGGTCGGCGATGCGGATTTCGTCCGCAACCGCTTCCTCGACTATCTTTCGAACCGCGACTTCGTCGTCAACGCCGTCAACTGGCTGGTACGGCAAGAGCAACTCATTGCGGCGCGAGCGGCAGAGAAGACTCCGGGCGTCAACTGGCTGTTCGTCAGCCAGCGCGATTTGGGCGTGATCTTCTGGAGCGCGGCCGTGATCGAACCGGCGCTGCTGGTCGTTTTCGGCTTGATCGTCTTTCTTCGAAGGCGGTGGATGGCGTGAGCTGGCGCGCGATCGTCGCCTACTATGCGATTACGGTGCTGCTCGGGCTCAACCTAGCGCGCGTGTGGTCCGCCTCGGCGAGACCGGAAGCAACGCAGCAGGCGACTACCCTCGAGCCGTTGCTTTCGCTTGCGCCGGCGAGCATCGATCGGCTCGCGCTTCGCGCGGGGGGGACCACGGTGCGTGCCGAACGGCGCGCCCGACGGTGGAGTCTGACCCAGCCCGCAGGGGCCGTCGTATCTAGCGATCTAATCGACGCGCTGCTCGATGCCCTTGCCCATCTGACGCCGGTCGAGGTCGTGACCGAGGATCGCGGCCGCTCCGGCGAGTTTGGGCTGGATCCGCCGCTGACGGTGGTCGAGGTGGAGGCCTCGGCAAGCGGCAAGCGCCAGGCCCTGCAGTTGGGGCTGCGCAATCCGACGCGGACGGCGGTTTATGGGGCTTCCGCCGGCGATCAGCGCTTGTACTTGCTCGGTCTCAACGGGCAGTATTACGTCGATTTGATCTTCGAGCAGGTCGCTTCTTCCGCGCGCAGCGACCGGCGTCGCTAGACGGAAACACAATGGACTTCGGTTTCAGCCAAGAGCAGGAGCAGTTGCGGTCGGCGGTGCGGGAATTCCTTGCCGAGCAGGCTCCGGTCGCGCTGGCGCGCCAAGCAATCGCGGCCCCGGCCATGCGTCATGGCGAACTCTGGGCTCAAATGGCCGAACTCGGGTGGTTAGGGCTGACGATCTCGGAGACCTGCGGCGGCAGCGGACTGGGAAACCTCGAGCTCGCGCTGGTCATGGAAGAGATGGGCAGGGTGGTGTTCCCCGCGCCCTACGCGTCGAGCATCGCGCTGGCGGCTGCCGCCGTCGCGCGCATGGGCAGTGCTGCGCAGCAGGCCGCAATCCTGCCGGGCATTGCAAACGGTGAGATACGCGCGACGGTGGCCGTGGCGGAGGCCGAAGGCAGTTGGAGCGCCGCGCGACTCGGTGTTCGAGCGGAAAGCGACGGCGACGATTTCCGCATCGGCGGAGAGAAGCTCTTCGTGCCCGATGCTCGCGGGGCCGATCTGTTGATGACGGCCTGTCGGATTGCCGACGGCGTTGGTCTCTTTCTGGTGGCGCCCGATGCCGGCGGCCTAAGCATTGAACCGATGACGACGGTCGATGGCACTCGGCCTCTCGACGCCGTCGTCTTCGACGACGTGCTGGTGACCGACGGCGCGTTGCTGGGCGGGATTTTCGAAGCGCAAGCCCTCGACGGCCTGATCGACGTCGCCAAGGTCGCCCTTAGTGCCGAGCTATGCGGTTTGGCCGATGCGGCGATCGACATGAGTGTGGAATACGCCAAGATGCGTGAGCAGTTTGGCCGTCCGATCGGCAGCTTCCAGGCCATCCAACACAAGCTGGCCGACATGAAGGTAGCCGTCGAAAACGCGAAATCGCTGGTTTATTATGCAGCCTGGGCGCTCGACGGAGCCGAGCCCGACGCCCGGCGGGCTGCCGCCATGGCCAAGGCCTATGCTAGCGAGTGCTGCCCGACGGTCGTGGCCGACGCCATCCAAGTACACGGCGGTGTTGGCTTTACCTGGGAGCACGATCTGCATCTCTATCTCAAACGCGCGAAGGCCGACGAGGTGACCTACGGCGACGCGACCGAGAATCGCGAACTCGTGGCCTCGCTGCTGCCGCTGGAGGCGCCATGAACTACGACATGGAAAGCACGGTGGTCGTCACCGGCGGCGGAGCCGGTATCGGCCGCGCGATCGCGCGCCGTTTGGCGGCCGACGGTTTTTCGGTCGCGATCTGGGACCTCGACCAGGCGCAAGCCGAGACCGTCGCGGCCGATATCAAGAGTACCGGCGGGCGGGCCCTGCCGCTGGCCTGCAACGTGGCCGAGCGCGACAGTGTTGCCGTGGCCGCAGCAACTACCCGGAAAGAGCTGGGCACGCCGCTGGCCTTGGTGAACAACGCGGGTACCGACACGCTCAGTTTGTTCAAGGACTCCGATCCCAACGATTGGGAACAGACCGTTCGCGTGAACTATCTCGGCACGCTCAACGTCACCAAACAACTCCTCGACGGCATGATCTCGGCTCAGTGCGGGCGCATTGTCTGCATTGGTTCGGACGCCGGGCGGGTGGGTTCGACCGGTGAGTCGATCTATGCCGGGACCAAGGCCGGGATCATCGGTTTTGCCAAGGCGCTGGCGCGCGAGGTGGCGCGCTACGACATCACGGTGAACGCCGTCTGTCCGGGGCCGACCGAAGCGGGTCTGCTCGAAAAGATCCGTCAGGGTCCCAAGGGCGACCGCATCGTCGAGGCCATGATCCGCGCGATTCCCTTAGGACGCACCGCACGCCCCGAGGAGATTGCCGCGGCGGTGGCATTCTTCCTCTCGCCGGATGCCGGCTATGTTACCGGGCAGACCCTCTCGGTCTCTGGCGGTTTGACCATGGCGTGAGCGGCCGCGTCGCTGTCGGGAGCGGCCGGCCTGCAAGCGGTTGCATGGGCCGGCAGGGCCGATAAAAGACAGCGCCATCCGGCCGCGATAAAGGAATAGCGAGGATTTCATGTCGGACAAGACAATCGAGTCACTACTGGACGAGCATCGCCTCTTCGAACCACCGGCCGAATTCGCCGAGCGCGCATGGATCAAGGACCGGGCCGAGTACGATGAGATTTGCCGGCGCGCAAGCGCCGATCCAGAGGCGTTCTGGGCCGAGATCGCCATGGAGCTGCATTGGTTCGAACCCTGGACGCGCGTGCTGGATTGGCAGCCGCCGTTTGCCCAGTGGTTCGTCGGCGGTCGCACGAACCTGAGCTACAACTGTCTGGACCGGCATCTGGGGACCGAGCGGCGAGGCAAGACGGCGATTCTTTGGGAGGGCGAACCCGGCGACAAGAAGGCGCTGACCTACGAAGAACTGCACCGTGAGGTGTGCCAGTTTGCCGGAGCCCTCAGGCGCCTTGGCGTCGGCGAAGGCGATCGGGTCGCGCTCTACATGCCGATGATCCCCGAACTTCCGATCGCCATGCTAGCCTGCGCGCGCATCGGCGCGACCCATTCGATCGTCTTCGGCGGTTTTTCGGCCGACGCGCTGCGCGACCGGATCAACGATGCCGAGGCCAAGCTCGTGGTGACGGCCGACGGCGGCTGGCGCCGCGGCAAGCCGCTCGAACTGAAGAAGATCGTCGACGAAGCCCTCGACGGCAGCCCTTCGGTCGCGCACGTGGTCGTGGTGCGGCGCCTGGGGGACGAGATTGAGACCGCCTGGAGCGAGGGGAGGGACATTTGGTGGGAGGACGCCGTGCACGGCGCCGAGCCGGTCAGCGAGGCGGCATCACTCGACGCCGAGCATCCCTTGTTTATCCTCTACACGTCGGGAACCACCGGCAAGCCGAAGGGCGTGGTTCACACGACCGGCGGTTACATGGTGCAAACCTACATCACGACCAAGTGGATCTTCGATCTTCGTGACGAGGACATCTTCTGGTGCACGGCCGACATCGGCTGGGTCACCGGCCACAGCTACATCGTCTATGGCCCGCTGGCCAACGGCGGCACCGTTCTGATGTACGAAGGCGCGCCGAACACGCCCGGATTCGACCGTTTTTGGCAACTGGTTGAAGACTATCGCGTGACCGTGCTCTACACCGCGCCGACGGCGATTCGTACGTTCATGAAGTGGGGTGAAGAGCATCCGGCCAAGCACGATATGTCGAGCCTGAGGCTGCTCGGCACGGTCGGAGAACCGATCAATCCCGAGGCCTGGATGTGGTATCGACGGGTGATCGGCGGCGACCGCTGCCCGATCGTCGATACCTGGTGGCAGACCGAGACCGGCGGGATCATGATCACGCCGATTCCCGGCGCGGTGGCGACCAAGCCCGGTTCGGCGACGCTTCCCTTTGCCGGCATGGACATCGAGGTGGTCGACACCGACGGCGAGCCGACGGCCGACAACGAAGGCGGCCTGCTCGTCATCCGAAAGCCCTGGCCGGGCATGCTGCGCACCATCTACGGCGACCCGGAGCGTTACAAGGAGCAGTACTGGTCGCGCTTCCCCGGCATGTACTTTGCCGGAGACGGTGCCCGCCGCGACGAGGACGGCTATTTTTGGGTGATGGGGCGCATCGACGATGTGATGAACGTCTCGGGACATCGCATCGGTACGATGGAAGTCGAGAGCGCTCTCGTCAGTCACCCGGCGGTGGCCGAGGCGGCCGTGGTAGGCCGCCCGGACGAGCTGAAGGGTCAGGCGATCGCGGCGTTCGTCACGCTTGCCGGGCACAAGCAGCCGAGCGACGAACTCAAACAGGAACTTCGCGCCCATGTGGCCAAAGAAATTGGCGCCTTTGCGCGGCCCGACGACCTGCGCTTTAGTGAGTCTTTACCCAAGACGCGAAGCGGAAAAATCATGCGGAGGCTTTTGCGTGACATCGCCTCTGGCCAGGAAAGCGTAGGCGATACCACGACGCTGGAAGATTACTCGGTACTCGCGCGTTTGCGGGAGGAGGAGGAGTAGAAAAAGGGGGAGTTTTGGCACTCGCGTTCTACAACACTCGAAGCAGAAAGAAGGAAATCTTCGAGCCGCTGACGAGCGGCAAGATCTCGATGTACGTTTGCGGCGTGACGGTCTACGACCGTTGCCACGTCGGCCATGCGCGCTCGCTGATCTTCTTCGACGTCGTCGTGCGCTACCTGCGCTGGCGTGGCTACGAGGTTCGCTTCGTTCGCAACATCACCGACATCGACGACAAGATCATCGAACGTGCGGCGCGCGACGGTACGACCTGGGACGGCGTTTCCGCCAAGTACGCCGAGGCGATGCACGACGATATTGCCGCCCTCGGCTGCATCGCGCCGGACATCGAGCCGAAAGCCTCCGGGCACATCGAGGAAATGCTCGACTTGGTTCGGCAACTGGAAGCGCGCGGCCTGGCCTATGCGGTCGGCGAGGGGGACGTGTTCTTCTCCGTCGGCGACTACTCGAACTACGGCCGGCTGAGCGGCCGCAACCTCGAGGACTTGCAGGCCGGCGCCCGCGTCGAGGTCGACAAACGCAAGCGCAGTCCGATGGACTTCGCGCTGTGGAAATCGGCCAAACCAGGGGAACCGAGCTGGCCGAGTCCGTGGGGCCCGGGGCGCCCGGGCTGGCACCTGGAGTGCTCGGCGATGAGCACCAAGTACCTCGGGCAGCCTTTCGACATTCACGGCGGCGGCGAAGACCTCGTCTTCCCTCATCACGAAAACGAGATGGCACAGTCCTGTGGTGCCTACGACAAGGAGTTCGCGCGCTACTGGCTGCACCACGCTTTCGTTCGCATCGACCAGGAAAAAATGTCGAAGTCGCTCGGCAACATCTTCGCGATCGCCGACGTGCTCGAGCAGGTCGAGGCCGAGGGATTGCGGTTGCATCTGCTCTCGACCCACTACCGCAGTCCGCTGGACTTTACGGTGGAGGGGATCGGCGAGTCCACTCGGGCGCTGATGCGGGCTTACGAGACGCTCGCGCGTGCGCGCGAGGCCGGGGTCGAGGATCCGGGCTACGATGCCGAGTCGGACGAAGCGGCGAGTATCGTCGAGGCGATGGACGACGACTTCAACACCGCGCGGGCGGTGGGCATCGCGTTTGACGCCGTGCGCGACCTCAACCGGGACCTCGACGCGGCAAGGCTCGTTGATGCGGCGGCCGCGCTGGGCCGGGTGAAGGCCGTCGGCGCCTTTCTCGGCGTATTTGGCCAGGATCCAGCCGCCTATCTAGAGCGCTATCGGCAGCGCAAGGCCGGTCGCAGTGGGATCGACGAGGCCGAGGTCGAACGGCTGATCTGCGACCGTGCGGCCGCGCGCAATGCAAAGTATGTTGCCGCGGCGGACCCCGCCCGAGTCGAGCTGGCGAGCCGCGGCATCGTCCTCGAGGACGGCCCCGGCGGCACTACCTGGAAGGTCCAAACGGGCTGAATTTAGCCGGTTAGGGGGTTTTTTCCGGTAGCCCTGGCGTGATAAGAATATAGGAATTACTTTGTCGGCCGACGACGACGGAGGAGAAAACCGAGATGGCCCGATTCTGGATCTGCGCGATGCTTTTGCTTGCGATGCTCGTCACCGCCCCGGCGTGCAAGAAGAAGACCGAGCAGCCGGCCGAGCCGGCGGTCTCGTCGGACGTTCCGAGCGAGGCGCCCGCTGAACCGACGCCGGCGCCCGAAGCGCCACAAACCTGAAGTTGGGCCGTCGTGGCCGATCGTAGCCGCAGCGATCGACGCGTCTTCCTCAAGCGAGCCGGGCTCCTTGGTGGGGTCCTCGGAATTGGCTCGCTGCTCAAGTACAGCACGCAGATCTTCCTTCTTCGCAAGGCGCCCACCGAAGCCGAGCAGCCGAGTTCCGCTTGGCAGGGCTCGACGGTGCAGTCCTATCGCCCGCTGGGCCGGACGGGTTGGAAGATGTCGGACATTTCGTTTGGCTCGGCGCACGTTACCGATGCCGACGTCGTGCGTCTGGCTCTCGACCGCGGCATCAACTACATCGACACCTCGCCGGACTACTCCGATGCCGAGTCCGAGCGCACCGTCGGTGCCGGGGTGAAGGGAAGGCGCGACAAGGTCTTCATCGCCTCGAAATTTTGCAGCCCCAAAGGCCACCTGCCCGAGGATGCGCCGGTGGCCGATATCATCGAGGCGGTCGAGGGCAGCCTCCGCCGGCTCGGCACGGACTATATCGACCTGCTGCACGTCCACGCCTGCAATTCGATCGACCGCCTGATGGCGCCGACCTTTCACGAAGCCTTCGACCGGCTGAAAGAGCAGGGCAAGGCCCGCTTCATGGGAGTCTCGAGCCACACACCCGAACTCGAAAAAGTCATGCGGCACGCCGTCGAGTCCGGCCGCTTCGACGTCATCATGGTTGCCTACAACTTTCACAATTGGCCGGATCTCACCAATATCATTGACGAAGCGCACGCGAAGGGGGTCGGCTTTGTCGCCATGAAGACGCTCAAGGGCGCCTACCACACGGTGCTCGGTGATTTCGAGCCGGACGAGCGAAACAGCTTTACCCAGGCGGCCTTCAAGTGGGTGAACGGCAACCCGCATGTGTCCGGGCTGGTCGTTTCGATCAGCAAGCCGGCGCAGATCGACGAGTATCTCTACGCCTCGGGGAAGAAGACGAGCCCCGCGGATCTTGGTCTGCTCGAAAAGTACGACCGGCTCGTTAGCACTCGCTACTGCCGTCCGGGCTGCGGGGAATGCCTCGACAGTTGCCCGGCAGGCCTGCCGATCGACGATCTGCTGCGCTACGCGATGTACTACGAAGGTTACGGCGCCCAGCGAGAGGGCATCGTGCGCTACGCTGCCGCGCGTGAGCGGGTTGGCCACGGCGGCGAGGTCTGCGCCTCGTGTTCGGCCCCGTGCCAGGATGCCTGCCGTTTTGGCGTCTCGATCCGCGAGCAACTGACGCGCGCCGAGCGGTGGCTGCGCGTCTAGACGACCGGCGCGCGAGCGTCTGACCCTCCCAGGTTCTCCCGCTAGACTTCAGGTCGTGACGATCATCGCGCATGCCGACATGGATGCGTTCTACGCCTCGGTCGAGCAACGCGACCGGCCGCAGCTGCACGGAAAGCCGGTCGCCGTCGGCTACGACGGCAAACGGGGAGTGGTTGCCGCGGCGTCTTACGAAGCCCGCCGCTACGGGGTGCGTTCGGCGGTGCCGGTGGGTACCGCCAAGCGCCGCTGCCCGCAGCTGATCGTCGTCGCTCCGCGCATGCGCCACTACGCCCGGCTGTCGGCGCAAGTGCGCGAGATCTTCTACCACTACACGCCGCTGGTCGAGCCGCTCTCGCTCGACGAGGCCTATCTCGATATCGGCGGTTCGATCAAGCTGTTCGGTTCTGCCGAAGCGATCGGCGAGGGTATCCGTCGTGAGGTGCGACAGACTCTCAACCTGGCGGTGTCCATCGGCATCGGGCCGGGAAAGCTGGTCGCCAAGATCGCCTCTCGCAAAGCGAAGCCCGACGGCATGAAGATCGTTGCGCAAACCGAGGTCGAAGATTTTCTCTTGCCGCTGGCCGTTGGCGAGATCTGGGGAGTCGGCCAGGCGACCGAGCGTGCGCTCCACGACCTAGGCATTGCGACGATTGGCCAACTCGCCGCCGCCGATGCCGGCCTGCTCGAAGAGAAGCTCGGCCGTTGGGGGCCTGTGCTTCACGGATTGGCGCGCGGCGAAGATCTTCGCACGGTCGAGTGCGACCGGGCGCGCAAGTCTTGCGGCGAGGAAAACACCTTTTCGGAGGATGCTACGGATCGCGAGTTGATCGAGGCGACGCTGATCGCGCACGCCGAGACGGTGGCGCACCGGTTGCGCCAGGACGGCGTCAAGGGACAGACGGTGACGCTCAAGTTCCGGCCCTCGGGCGCGGGCGAGCGCTTTCGTCTGCTGACGCGCTCGCGGACGCTCGACAATCCGACCGACGACGGCCACGTGATTGCCAACGTTGCCCTTGCTCTTTGGGCCGGAGAGAAGCGCCACCCGCCGCTGCGGCTGATCGGCGTTCAGGTCAGTGGCTTGGACGGGGAGCGCCCGGTGCAGCTCGGTCTGTTTTCGGCGCCCGAAGAAGACCGGCGCCGCGCGCTCAACGCGGCGCTCGACGAGTTGATCGAGCGCTTCGGTCCCAACGTGGTACGTCGCGGGCGAACCGACGACCGGCGCAAAAACTAGTGCGCGGCGCCGGCTTGCAGGATCGCTGCCTCCACGTACACTGACGGTCGTTTACGTTGTTCTCGCGCGCCCGTAGCTCAGCTGGATAGAGCACCGGGCTTCGAACCCGTAGGTCGCCTGTTCGAATCAGGCCGGGCGCGCCAGTT
>CAZJCO010000018.1:0-16942 GCA_964544375.1 uncultured Myxococcales bacterium | reverse complement strand
GCGGAGGCGGTCCGCGCGCTTTGCGGGCACATCTGAGGCGCGTTCCGACCGCCCGCCGTTGTTAGAGCTGCGGCGAGGCAGTACCATCTCTCACGGTCGGACTACGAGGTGATGCGGTGATTGTCGCAACGCGCCGGCAGGTTCTCAAGGGAGCGGGACTTGCCACGCTTTCTCTTTGTCTTCGTGGGTTGTCGCCGCGTGCTCTGCTGGCGGAGACGGAAAAGACTAGCGCCGTCGCCGGCGGCCGTGGCGGCGGTCCGATTCCTTCTTATAGCGGTTACCAGGAATTGTACCGCCAGGCGTGGACCTGGGACCGGGTAGTGCGCGGCACGCATCTTCGCGCGAACTGTTTCAGCGCCTGCGGTTGGGACCTCTACGTCAAGGACGGGATCGTCTGGCGCGAAGAGCAAAGCGACCGCTACCGACGGCCCGACAGCCCGCTACCCGAATACGGCCCGCGCGGCTGCCAGAAGGGAGCCTGTTACTCGAGCCTGATGACCAGCCCCGACCGCCTGCGCTATCCAATGCAGCGCGTGGGAGAACGCGGATCGGGCCGTTGGCGGAGGATCTCCTGGGATCAGGCCCTCGATCGGCTGGCCGACGCGATCATCGATGCCCACGGCGAGGGCGGAGCGGAGACAGTCGTCTACGACAACGGCACCTCGAACGTCGATATCGGGCCGGGCGCCGCAGGAGAGATGCGCCTGTTCACGATGCTCGGCGCGACTCTGCTCGATGGTTTCGGCGGCACCGGCGATCTCTCGATGGGCGCCGTGCAGACCTGGGGCACGTCGTTCGTCGACGGCAGTTCGGACGACTGGACGCGTGCGGACACGCTCGTGTTTTGGCACTGCAATCCAGTGCAGACGCGCATTCCCGACGCTCACTTCATTACCGAAGCGCGCTACGGCGGCACGACCGTGGTCGCGGTCACGCCGGATTACTCGCCGTCCGTGACGCATGCCTCCTTGTGGGTCAATCCCCGGCCGGGCACCGACGTCGCGCTGGCGCTGGGTTTGGCACGCGAAATCCTGGCACGCGGCGCGATTGACGAGGCCTATGTTCGTGAGCAGAGCGATTTGCCGTTGCTCGTCAAAGAGGATGGGCGCTACCTGCGCGAATCCGACTTCAAGAGCGGCGGCAGCGACGAGGTGTTCTACTTCTACGATCGCGCGCGCGGCGAGATCGCCAAGGCGCCGGGAAGCCGCGGTCGTTGGCGCGGGTCGATCGCCCTCGCAGGCGCGCAGCCGGCGCTCGACGGCGCCTACGAAGCGGAGACATCGAGCGGCCGCATTCGCGTGCGTCCGGCAATGGAGCTATTGCGCGAACGCTTGGACGCCTATACGCCGCAGCACGTTGCCGAGATCACGGGAGTCGCTCCAGGCACGCAACGGCGCTTGGCCGAGCAACTCAGCGGTTCCGAGCGGGCGATCATCTACGCGTCGTGGGGGTCGAACAAATCCTATCACGCCGATTTGCTGCACCGATCTCTCATCTTGTTGTCGGTCTTGCGCGGCCATCACGGCCGCAGCGGAGCGGGCGTGCGTTTCGCGGCGTTTTCGTCGTTCGAAGGTGCCGAAGCGCTGATCCCGGGGGCCCAGGGGGGGCTGCTGCAGCGCTTGCTGCTCAAGGTCTTTACGCCGCCGCCGCGAATGATGGAAGACGGGATCGCGGCGGTGACCGAGGATTCTCTCACCTGGACGCCATCGCATCTCTTCTTGTATACGCACGCCGGCTTGGCCGAGGCGCAAGACTCCGGTGCGCTCGATCGCGCCTTGCCGCGTCCGGCGCGCAGCTACATGCGCGAGGCGATCGACAAAGGGTGGGCGCGACCGCGTCCCGCGGCCGACCGGCCGCCTCGGGTCTTGGTGACCAGCGGAGTCAATCCGCTCCGCCGCTGGCCGCTTCCGCAGATCGTCGAGCAGGTGCTTTGGCCGAAGCTCCGGATGATTGCGGCGGTCGATTTCCGGCTGTCGTCGAGCGGCGCAAAGGGAGACCTGCTGCTACCAGCCGCCGGTTACTACGAAAAGTCGGGGATCAAATACGCGCTGTCTCTGTTGCCCTACGTCGTCGTCGGAGAAAAGGCTGTCGAACCGCTCGGCGAGGCACGCAGCGAATGGTGGATCATGTCTTCGCTTGCCCGCCACATCGAGCAACGTGCACGCGCGCGAGGTCTGTCGGGAGCGCTGGTTTCCGTCGGTAAGCGGTTCGGCGAAGACGGTCGCTTCGGTCCAGACGACGACACGGCCGTGATCGACGCGATCTTGCGCGATTCCGATCTTACGAAAGGCATCGGTTGGGAGCAGGCACGCCGGCTGGGCACGCTGCCGGTGCGTGCGAGCAGCCGTTGGAGCGCCAACAGTACGGTCGGCAGCGAATACGACGCCGACGGCGCGCTGTCTCCCTCGCGGATTCACGTCGAGGGAAAGCAGGCATGGCCGACGCTCACCGGCAGGCAGCAGTTTTACATCGATCATCCCTGGTTTCTCGAGGCCGACGAGGCGCTGCCGCGTTACAAAGCGCTGCCGGCCGCCGGCGGCGAGCGACCGATTCTGCTTACCGGCGGACACAACCGCTGGAGCATTCACGCCATCTGGCGCGCCCATCCCGAGTTGCTGAGACTGCAACGCGGTGAGCCGGTAATGTGGATGGCCACCGGCGATGCGCGGGCGCGCGGCCTCGGTGACGGCGACCAGGCGCGGGTGGTGAACGACTACGGGTCGTTCGAGATCCAGGTGCGCGTGGCGGCAAGCGTCGCCCCGGGGGAGGCGATCGTCTACCACGCGTGGGAGCCTTACCAGTTCTCCTCATGGCGTGGGAACATGGAAGTCGTCGCCTCGCCGTACAAACCGCTGCATCTGGTCGGCGATTACGGACATCTGCGGCACCGCGTCTTCATGAGTGGCCCGCTTCACGTGCCGCGCGGTGTGCCCGTCGACGTCGAACGCGTTGCGTGACAAGAGCGTGGCGGCCGCGCCGGCCGGCGAGCCGGCGCCGGCGGTGGCAATTGCCGGGAGCGGGCGATTCTTTTCCGGCGAGATCGATCTCAGGTTCGTTTTTGTCGGCCGGCCAGCCGCTCGTCATGTGGACAGCGCCGGCAACGCCGGCTAGAGAATGGAGCGGTACCAGCCCCAGCGGACGGCGTGTGACGCGTCCGGCGGTGTTGGATCGTCATCGAGCGTGGAGGTAGCGCATGGCGGAGCTTCTCTGGAAACCCACCGACGAGCAGATCGCGCGGACGCAGCTCGCGCACTTCATTGAGGGCGTGAATCGCGAACGCGGGCTCTCGCTCGATGGCTACGACGCGCTTTACCAGTGGTCGATCACCGAGATCGCCGACTTTTGGGAGTCGCTCTGGCGCTTTGCCGACATCCGTCATTCGGTGCCGTACACCTCGGTACTCGAGAATCCGGTCATGCCGGGAGCGCGCTGGTTTTCCGGCTCTCGATTGAACTTTGCCGAAAACCTCCTTCGTTATCGCGGCGACGCACCGGCGCTCGTGTTCATTGGCGAAGGCGGAGCCGAGGGCGGCCGCCTGAGTTACGACGAGTTGTACTCGGCCGTCGCGCGCCTGTCGCGCTTTCTGCGTGAGCGGGGCGTTGGCGTCGGCGATCGCGTGGCCGGATTCATGCCGAACCGGATCGAAACGGTCGTGGCGATGCTGGCCGCGACGAGCATCGGCGCGATCTGGTCGTCGTGTAGTCCCGACTTTGGCTTCAAGGGAGTGATGGATCGCTTCGGCCAGATCGAACCGAAGGTGCTGGTTACGGCAGACGGCTATTTCTACAACGGCCGGCCGTTCGACTCGCTCGAACGGGCCGCCCACGTCGCCGGCGAGATCGCATCGATCGATACCCTCGTCGTCGTTCCCTACGTTCGTGAAACGCCGGACCTTTCCGGCGTTGCGAAAGCCGTGGCATGGGACGAAGCGTTGGCCAACGATGCTACGGAGGTCGAGTTCGAGCAGCTGCCTTTCGAGCACCCGATCTACATCATGTACTCGTCGGGTACCACGGGCGTTCCCAAGTGCATCGTGCACGGTGCCGGCGGCACGCTGCTACAGCATGCGAAGGAACACATGTTGCACGCCGACATCGGTCCGAGCGATGTTGTCTTCTACTTCACGACCTGCGGTTGGATGATGTGGAACTGGCTCGTGAGCGCGCTTGCTACCGGCGCCAGCCTGATCCTGTTCGACGGAAGCCCGGGGCATCCCGACATGTCGGTTCTCTGGCGTGTGGCCGCCGAGCAGAAGATGACGGTGTTCGGCACCAGCGCCAAGTACATCAGTATGTGCGAGAAGGCCGGCATTCATCCCGGCGCGGATTTCGACCTGTCCCGCTTGCGTGCGTTGATGTCGACCGGTTCGCCGCTCTCGGTCGAGGGGTTCAAGTGGGTCTACCGTGAAGTGAAGAACGATCTTCAGCTGGCTTCGATCTGTGGTGGTACGGATATCATTTCGTGTTTCATGCTCGGCTCGCCGATCGATCCCGTCTACGCCGGCGAGATTCAAAAACGCGGCCTCGGCATGAAAGTCGAGGCTTGGGACGAAAGCGGCCGTCCGGTGATCGGTGAGAAGGCCGAGCTGGTTTGCACAGCGCCGTTTCCGTCGATGCCGGTGGAGTTCTGGCGGGATCTGAAAGGGGAGAAATACCACGACGCGTACTTCGCGCACTATCCCGGTGTCTGGCGCCACGGCGATTACATCGAGATTACCGAGCGTGGAGGCGTTATCGTTTACGGCCGCTCCGACGCTACCCTGAATCCGGGAGGCATACGCATCGGAACGGCCGAAATTTATCGGCAGGTCGAAGCGCTCGACGATGTCGTCGATTCCTTGGTGATCGGGCAGCAATGGCAGGACGACGTACGGGTGGTGTTGTTCGTCGTATTGCGCGGCGGCCTTGAATTAGACGACGAGCTGGCGGCACGAATCCGCAGCGTGATTCGCGCGGGTTGTACTCCGCGCCATGTCCCGGCAAGGATTCTGCAGGTTGCCGACGTGCCGCGAACGCTCAACGGCAAGAAAGTTGAAATTGCCGTGACCAAGATCGTTCACGGCGAGGAAGTCGGCAACCGCGACGCGCTGGCCAATCCGGAAGCGCTCGAGCTGTATCGCGATCTACCCGAGTTGCGTGCTTGAGAGAGCCGGCCGGCGAGAGAGGACCAAGCGATGACGAACGCCGCTGAGTTGTCTACGTTTAGCAAGCTGCACGAGTTGAAACTGCCCGAACGCGTCATCTTCGGTGAGTGCTGGGCGCGCGACGGTCTGCAGAACGAAGCCACCATCGTATCGACCGACGACAAGGTCGAGATGATCACGCGTATGGTCGAGGCGGGAATTCCCAAGATCGAGGCGACCAGCTTTGCCCACCCGCGCTATCTGCCGCAGTTCGCCGATGCTGAAGAAGTCCTCAGCCGTATTCCGCGCAAGCCCGGAGTACACTACCGGGCGATTTGCACGACGATGAAGGCGATCGCGCGCGCCGTCGCGAGCAAGGAAGACGGTTATGGCGTCGAGGAGATCGCCATGGTGATTTCCGCCAGCGAGGCGCACAACAAGGCCAACGTCAACATGGGCCACGACGAAAACAAGCGTCTGCTCGAAGAGATGACGCAGGCCTCGATCGCGTCCGGGCACGAAGTTTTCGGTTGGGTGCTGACGAGTTTCGGCTGTCCGATTCGCGGCGACATCGATCTCGACGAGGCGCTCTCGATGGGGGAATGGTGGAAGGACATTGGCGCAACTTACGTCGGCTTCGGCGATACGACCGGCGTTGCCAACCCGGCGCAGGTGTCGAGATTCTACGAACGTGTGCTAGACGAAGGCTTTACGCGGGAGGAAGTCGTTGTCCATTTTCACGACACGCGCGGATGGGGAATCGCGAACTCGCTGGTCGGTCTGACCTTCGGTTTTCATCATTACGATTCTTCGCTCGGCGCGATCGGCGGGCAGCCGAAGACCGGGGCGGCCGATTACCATCACGGCTTTTCCGGCAATACCTGCACCGAAGATCTGGTCGGAATGTTCGAGGAGATGGGCGTTGCTACCGGCATCGACTTGACCAAGTTGTGCGAGGCCGGCCGGCGTGCCGAGGAGATCTTGGGGCGTAAGCTTCGCAGCAATTTCATCGACGCTGGGCCGGTGCCCCACCGAGGAATCGTCTACGATAAAGAAAAAGGTATCGTCGGCGTGAACGACTGAGGAGGCATTTCATGGCAGAACCGAAGTATCCGACGAAAGAAGGCCTATGGTCGGGCGGCACGCGGGATGAAGCGGGATACGCCGGGGTTCGGCTGGGCTTTCCCTATCGCAAGGCGGTCGAGAACTTTCGACGGGCAGCCGAAGGGCGCGACGATTTCGATCCAGCCGTGTTGCTGGTGTGGGGCACGATGCAGGCTACCGGCGTGCTCAACATTCTGAAGGACGCCGAGGAGACTTTCGGCGAAGAAGGCCAGGCGATGGTTCGCCGGGCGATCGCGCGTGCCGGCCGAGAAGCGATGGCGCAATTTCTCGATGACTCGAGTTTTCCCGACGACGTCGAGGAGTCCGAACTGGTGTCTTACCTGGTGACCGGCGTCAACACGGTGCTTTACGCCTCGCTCGAGAAACCCTGGGTCGAATCGAAAGACCGCTGCGAGTTCGACATCCTCTGGTGTCCGCACCAGGACCGTTACACGGCGTTCGACTGTCGCGTGCAGCGCTACTTCGTCGAGGGAATCTTTCAGGCGATGGCCGACCGCGGTTACGGCGGCTTTACCGCTTGGGTCGAAAAGTTGATTCCCCACGGCGGCGACTGCTGCCACTTTGCCGTCGAGCGCCGCAAGGACGCTCCGAGCGAGCAGAACCCCTGGCTCAGCTACTCCGACAAACTCGGCAAAAGGGCTTTTGAAAAGCTCCGTACCCCTGGAAAAACAAGCACTTAGAAAAGGTGCTTATCCCTGTCAAGGGCCGAGGGCGTCGAGGTTTTTGCGGAAGAGTTGGTTGTCGGGCTCGATCTCTAGGGCGCGATTGAGGGCGGCGCGGGCGCGCTCGCGGTCTCCCATCAAGAAGGCGACGTTGGCGCGGTACTGGTAGACCAGCGCATAGTTGGGCGCGACGCTTTCGGCCTCGTCGAGTTTGCGCATGGCCGCCTGGTAGTCCCCTCGGCGCGCGGCGTCGCTAGCGCGGTCGGCAAGTTTGGCGGCGAGGCGCTCCGCGTCGGTTTTTGGTCCGCCGCTGCGATCGCTTCCGGTCAGGCGTAGTAGTGCCTGGCGAGATGGCTGATAATTCGGCCGGTAGCGCAATGCCTTGCGATACTCGGCCACGGCCTGCTCGGCTTTTCCCTGTCTTTCCAAAATGACGCCGCGGTTGTGATGGATCTCCGGGCTTAGCGGTATCAATCGCTCGGCTTCGGCGAGTTCGGCAAGAGCGCCTTCGAAGTCGCCGCTGGCACCCAACGCTCCGGCAAGGCTGGCGTGCAGCGAGCCGTCTTCCGGATCTTGCTGGAGGAGCTTGCGATACTCGGCGGCGGCTTCTTTGTAGCGGCCGGCCTCGAAATGAATTCCGGCCATGTTGCGGTCGCCACTCGGGGAGGCCGTATCGAGGTAACCCAGGCTGCGCAGGTGTTCGAGAATTGCGGCATCGACGGGCGCCGCTTCCGAACCCTGCGAACCTTTGTTTGGACCGGCCGCGCCGGTTTCGTAGCTCGCGACACGTTCGGCTGGCGGGGCTGCGATCAGTGCGCGGTCGAGTACTCGCCCCGGCATATCCGCGGCCGGTACGAGGCCCGCCAGTGCCAAGACGGTTGGCGCGACGTCGATAATCGATGGCTGCTCAAGACGCACGCCCGGGCGAATGCCGCGGCCGTAGAGGTAGAGGACGCCCTCGAGTCGGTGGAAGGCTGCGCTAACGCGACGCATGTCACTGGCACGACTGGGATCCTCGTGCAGCGTACCGAGCTTGAACCCGTGATCGGACAATACGATCAGTCGCGTGTCTGTTCCCATTGCGGCGAGGTAGCGGCCGACGATCTCATCGGCGAACAAATACATTTGTTCGACCGTGTTCCCGTAGTGCCGTTGCTGCTCGGCCAGTTCGCCGGCGAGTCCGCTCGCGCGAAACAGGTGACCAAAGAGATGGGAGCTCGAATCGACGGCTTCGATATACACCATCAGCAAGTCGGGAGACTCGGCCTGCCACAGCTCGAGGCCGATGTCCGAATAGCTCTTCGCTGTGGCGAGCGCCCAACGGAAGTGGGCGAGATCGTCCTCGAAGCGAAATTCTCGGCCCAGTGCTTCCGCTTCGACGTGGACGAAGCGGCGCAACTCCTCGGCGCTGACATCGGCCGGCCGACGCACGAGCGAGAGATACTCCGCGGCTTTTTCCTTGGGGTATACGAGTCCGGTCGGATCGGAGGCTCCGCTTGCACCTTCTTCGAACAAGAAGTGGTAGCACGTGTGATCGCTGACGACCGTTCCTGAGACGTGCTCAGCCGGCCACGTGGCCCACCAACCGACCACGCCGACGCGTTGGCCCGAGTCGGAGAAGATGTTCCACAGTGCTTTCACGCGGCGCATCTGGCTGGTTACCGGCATCCGCTCGCCGGTCTTCTCGTTGAACGCGACGAAGTGGCCGATGCCGTGTTCCGAGGGGCCTTTGCCGGTGGCCACGGTGGTCCAGATGATCGGGCTGAGCAGCGGTTTGGCGCTCACCAGACGCCCGTAGGCTCCTCCTTGCCGCATGCGGGCGAAATTGGGCATCTTGCCCTCGGACATCAGCAGGTCGATGGTCGCCGGATCGAGACCGTCGATGCCGAGTATGATGGTTCGGCCACCATGCGCGCGATTGCAGGCCAGCATGGTCAACGACGACACCAGGCAAAGGATGAGGCCGATGCGAGTCCTGAGTCGGCCAGTGTGGGCCGAACTGCCGTCCGAGCGTTGTTTCATCGGCTGTCCTCTCTGTCTTTGGCGCCGAGTTGCGGTGCCGGCGCCTTGCTCCGATCAGAAGAAATCGTCGCGGCTCGCAGGCGTTGCCCTCGCGCGGCGGTCCGCTCTCCCCGGGCATCGAGAAAATCCGCCATGCGCAGATGAAACGCCGCCGAATCGGGCGCCGCGAGATCGCTTGCGTCTTGCGAGAACGCACCTTTGATTAGCGCGATTCTGTCTCGTTCGGCGCGCGCCTCTACGATTCGATCAAGCGCTCTGGCGCGCTTGCTGCCGGCGAGGTGTCGCGGATTGATTTGGTTCGAGCGACCGAAGGCCGCGAGCGCTTCGCGATACCAGCCGTTGCGCGCGTAGATGAGGCCCAGGTTGTAGAACAAGACATCGTTGTCCGGCGCCGCCCTGGCAGCAGACTCAAGTTCGCTGGCCGCCTGCGGCCAGGCGACGCGTTCCAGGCTGAAGCCACGCATATAATGATAGTGGCCGATCAGATTCTGCGTCAGATAGTCCTTGGGCACTGCGGGATCATGCTCCCCGGCAAGGGGTCGTGCTGGCAGCGACGCCGACGGGAGCGGTCGGTCCCTGCGGCACGCACGAAAGACGACACCGATGGGCACGACCTCGAGCGCCGGCATGTGCCAGTTCGGATAGTGCGTGAGGAACAAGGGGTCGTTGTCCGGATCGAAGCGCAGTGCAGGAGGGGTCGCGCCGTCGACTCCTTGCATGATCAAGTCGACGTCTGGCCGCCGCCGTTCCACCCAATGTAGGTACATGAGCGAGAACAAGATATTGTCATCGGTCGCGATGAGGTGCGCTCCAGGAGATACCGAATCGAGAACCATGCCGGCGAAGTCCTCGGCGAGAGCGTAGCCACTGCGGTCGAAACGCGAGATGCCGATTACGAGAAGCCAGAGCGGCAGCGCAAGTACGAGCCAGCCGGCCGCGCGGGGAAGCCACCGGCTGACGAACTGCCAGCCGACGCCGGCGAGCAGCGCGAGCAGCACGTAGGAGGGGATGTAGTAGCGGTGCCAAATGAAGATGTCGCTGCGCGAACCGTGCGCGGCCAGTACGGCGACGTTGCCGAACACGGCCAGGCTCACGAGCAAGGGCAGCAAGGCGGTCGGCTCTCTTTGCTCGCCTCGATTCCTTCCCATGCCGGCCGCGAACAGACCGATCAAGGCAAGAGCTGCCCCGGGCCAAGTGATTTCGTCACCCAGGGTCGCAGCGAAGTTGAACGCGACGGCCACGAGGTCCGACGGCTGCTCGATCCACGCGCGCTGCCAGAAGCCTCGCCGTAGAGTGACGTCGAGAAAGCCGCCCACCGTACGGGGTTCCCCCCAGTCCAGGACGGGATACATACTCGCGCGAATTGGCAAGTAGACGTACGGCAGCAATCCGAGCATGAACGCGGAACCGCAACGCGCCAATCCCCGAAGCGCGACGGCCGACGATGCGAGCAGCGCCGGCTCGCTCGCCAGCGCCGTGATCGATAGCGCGATGGCGAACAACGCCATGTAGGAATGGTTGGATGCGCCCAGGCCGCAGACGAAAAAGGCGAGCGCGAGCGTACCCATGCGACGATTTGCCCACCACCGCGTAGCTAGGATCAAGGCGGCTACGAGCAGTAAGGCGTTCAGCGCATAGACCCGCTGGATGTTCGCCTGCGACCACAGGCTGCCGCCGCACGCCATCGTAAACGCGGCCAACAAGGCCGCGGGCCGTCCCAGTCCCAAGCGGCGGGCGCAGTAGTGCAGGCCGCCGACGGCGAGCGCCGCGCACAGCGCGCTGAACATGCTCATGCGCCAAGCGATCGATCCCAACGGTAGTAGCAGCGTCCAAAGCTTGCCGAGCAGCACGTACAGCGGGTAGCCGCTAGGGTGGGGGATGCCCAAGGTTGCGACGGCGGTGACGAGCTCTCCGCTATCGCCGACGTAGATCGTCGGACAAGCGCCCGCGGCGTACAGAGCAAAAGCGAGCAACGCGATTACCGCCGATTCGCGTGTTGTGTGACTCCGTGCCGTGTTCATTGCCGCGATTTCCGTGATGCGAAATATGCAGCAGTGGAGACGCTAGGCGAAACGTCTTGCGCGAGCCGCCGCTCCGACATACGAAACGCGGGTGCGGGTGGCTTGCGCGCAGAGCCGCTACGGCGAGCGGCCGCCACCGGTTGGCAGAGGGCAGAGATGAAGATCACGGCGATTGAACTCTACCACGTCTCGATTCCGTTGGCCCACACCTTCTGGCCGACTTGGATTCCCGGCTATCCGCAGACGCACAACCGCTTCACATTGATCAAGCTAGTTACCGATCAAGGCATCGTCGGCTATTCGGCCGGCGCGGCGATGGGAAAAGAACGCGCCGGCTTGGGCGACTTGCTTGCGGGCTACCTGATCGGTGCCGATCCGACCGACATCGATCGCGTGCAAAGCCTACTCGAGCAGGCGGGGTTTCTTGGCTGGCGCAACTTTTGGATCGAGCCGGCGTGTTGGGACATCGTCGGCAAGGCCCAGGGCAAACCGGTTTACGAACTGCTCGGCGGCCCCGCGCGTCCGGTCGAGGTGTACTGTTCGACCGGCGAGATGCATCCGCCGGAGAAACGCGTCGAGGAGCTGCTGGCGATCCACGAGCGCGGTTTTCGTACCGCAAAGCTGCGCGTCAAGAACCACGAACTGGCCGACGACATTCGTCACATCGAGACGATTGCCAAAGGCGTCGGTGATCGGCTTGCACTCGGCGTCGATGCCAACCAGGGCTGGCTGGTTTCGATCGTCGATCGTGTTCCAGCGTGGGGCTTGGAGCGCGCAAAGGAATTCGCTGCTGCATGCCACGCCAACGGTATTCGTTGGATCGAAGAGCCGCTCGATTCGCGTGACTACGACGGCAATGCGGCGCTCAAAAAGCTTTCGCAGGTCAAGATCTCCGGCGCCGAGTTGAACACCGGCTGGAACGAGATCAAGATCATGCTCGAGAAAGACTGCTATGACGTGTACCAGCCCGACGCGACCTTCGCCGGCGGCATCGCTCAGGTAAAGCGTGTCATCGACGCTTGCCGCGAACGCGGCCGTGAGTACTCACCGCATACTTGGACCAACGGCATTGGTTTCTACATCAATTGGAACATGGTGCTGGCCGACGCCGATAACGCGCTGCCGCTCGAGTACCCGCTCGAAGAGCCCTCGTGGGTGCCCGAATGGCGCGACGGCATCATCGATCCCATCATGCCCGACGACCGGGCGATGCTGGCGCCGTTTACGCGCCCCGGACTGGGTTTTGAGATCGACGAACGTCTTCTGCGCAAGTACGGCAAACGGTTTTTCAAGTTGACCGAGACCGGCCTGAAACTACGCGTCGTTCGCGAGAAGGGCTTGCGCGCGGCGCTCGAATTGGCAAGACGCAAAGGCGCGCGGTAGCGGCCTCGGCAGGTCGGCAGGTCGGCACGCGATGAGCGGAGATGGCACAGCATGATGCGTCGGTAATCGCGCGTGCGATGGCGACGGCCGCGCTCGTGCTCGTACTCGGCTGCAACCGAGAAGCAGGCAGGTCGGCGGCGCAGGCGGTGGAGCCGGCGGAGGCGGAGAAACCATCGGCCGTAGCCTCCGCGACCTTGCCGCCAACCGCGCTACCGGACCTCGTCGAGTCTTTAGCGCAAGACCTCCGAGCCACGCGACACCCCTCCGACGGCGGCGGATCGGTGCGTCCGGACCCGAGGGTCGCCTGGGACGACCCGGCGATCGCCGGCCGGCCGGGACGCTGGGCCTTTCTTTACGAAGCCGGTCCGTTGGGCATCGCCGAGGGTGGAGCGCTGTTTTTTCAGGCGCCGCCGTTTTGGGGATGGAGCACGCCGCAGGTGCAGAGCGAGACCTACGAGGGATTTACGCGGGTGACGACCGATGCCGCGGGCGTCGAGCTGAGGCCGCAAACGATCGATACCGGCCTGCTTCGCATTGCCGTGTCCGCTAGGCCGCTTGCGGCCGGCGAGCGCGTGCGCATCGTCTACGGCGCCGGGGCGCGCAAGGCGCTCGCCGATCGCTACGCCGAGCGGGATTCGCGCTTTTGGTTTGCCGTCGACGGCGACGGTGACGGTGTGCGCGCCTTGCTTTCCGAGGCTCCATCGATCGATGTTCTCGCGGGTCCCCCCGCGCGCCTGCAACTCGTGCTTCCGAGTACGGCGCGGCCTGGCGAGGAGGTTACGCTTACCGCCGCGGTACTCGATGCGGCCGCCAACGCCGGCACTCGCTTCGAGGGCGAACTTCGGTTCTCCGACATCCCCTCGGGCCTAGACCTGCCGGAAACGGTGCGCTTTACAGCGGCCGACAATGGCCGCCGCGCGGTTCGCGCAAGAGCGCCGGCGGCAGGCGTCTATCGTCTGCGCGGCAGTCTGCGGATCGGCGACGCTCAGGAACTGCGTGCAGAGAGCAATCCGATGGAAGTGTCCGCCCGGGCACCGCGCATTCTATGGGCCGATCTTCACGGACACTCGTCGGTGTCCGACGGTACCGGACGTCCCGAGGACTACTTTCGGTATGCTCGCGACGTCGCCGCTCTCGATGTTGCCGCGCTTACCGACCACGACCACTGGGGAATGCGCTTTCTCGATCGCAGCGAGGATCTCTGGAGGGACATTCGTAGCGCCGTTGCTCGTTCCAACCAGCCGGGGCGCTTCGTTGCCTTACTCGGTTACGAATGGACCAGTTGGATCTACGGTCACCGCCACGTGCTGTACTTTTCCGACGACGGCCGCGTCCTGAGCACGCTAGACCCAGCGACCGATACACCGCAAGAACTCTGGCGAGCACTGGCCGGTCGCCCGGCGATTACCGTCGCCCACCATTCGGCTGGCGGGCCGATCGCGACCGACTGGTCGGTGGCGCCCGACCCGCGGCTGGAACCCGTAACCGAGGTCGTTTCCGTGCACGGCGTGAGCGAGGCCGCCGATGCGCCCGCCCGCATCTACAGTCCGGTCGCCGGCAACAGCGTGCGTGACGCGCTCGATCGAGGATACCGGCTGGGTTTTGTCGGCAGCGGCGATACCCACGACGGCCACCCGGGCAACGGCCATCTGGGTGCGCCGACCGGAGGTCTAGCGGCGATTCTGAGCTCGCAGGCGACGCGCGAAGGCGTGCTCGCGGCGCTGCGAGCGCGCCGGAGTTATGCCACGAGTGGCGCGCGGATTATCCTTCGCATGGCCCTGGCCGCGAGCGGCATGGGCAGTGTAGTGGAAGCAGACGAGCTGCCGGAAGAGGCAGTCTTGTACGCGCGCGTGATCGGCACGGCGCCGCTCGAGCGTCTCGACATCGTTCGCAGCGGAGAAGTCGTCGAGCGCATGCCGCTCGGGCCCGCGTTGGAGGCGACGGTCGAACGGACACTGCCCAAGCTGCGCGGCGGTGAATACGTGTACGTACGCGTGTTGCAAGCCGACGGCGCTCTCGCCTGGGCGAGCCCGGTGTTCGTCGAGTAGCCTGAGGTTACCGCCGCGGCGACGTCAGGGATTGCAGTCGGTACTCGGCGGCAGCAGTCCGATCGCGATCTTCAGCGCGCGCAGGGCATCGCTCGCGGTCACGCGACCGCTGCCGTCGACGTCGGCCTCGGCCACGCTGGGGTCGCTGCCGACGGCGATCCTCAGCACGGCCAGTGCGTCGGTCGCGGTGATCCTGCAGTCTCCGGTGATTTCTCCACAGAAGAGGCTAGCCTCGAAGCCCTCGCAGGTGAGACGATCGAGACGCGCTAGCAACTCGTCGAGTGTCAGTCCGACCCAACTGCCGATGTCGAGGCGGGCAAGCTCGCGGTCGAGTACACCGGCAAGCTCGGCATTCGCGGCGTTTCTCAGCGTGGTGAAGAAAACAAGCAGCGCATTGACAGTCGCCGAGTCGAGCGTGACGGACCCGGCGTTACCGTTGCCCAGGTCGGTGAGCGTCGGCATGATGATCACAAGGCCGGTCTGCGCCAGGGTAGTGATCGTCGGATCGGCAATCGCCGCGGCTACCGCGTTGGCGCTCTGGCCGTAGTAGAGATCGAGGAGTCGCTGACCGCCTCGTGTGTTGGAGAGCACCCGATCGCGAATCCGCCCTGCGGCAAATTCGTCGACTCCGGCCTGAACCGCGAGGCGCCAGAGAAAACGCTTGAGCGTGTTCGTCGTTGCGTCGCAGGCGACCGGGAAGAAATAGCAGAGGACGTCGCACTGACTCTCGTCGAAGTTGAGTGCGTCGCAGATTCCGTACTGCGTCATATCTTCGGCGATGTCCGCAACTTGGCCTCCCGGGACTCGGACGGCGGCCGAGTTGAAGACCGACCACAGAGGGTCGGTTCCCGCGTCGACGGTTACGCTGAAGGTGGCGTTGACGACTCCCCCTGCGCCGATCGTTCCCAGGTCGAGGGTGCAAACGCTGTTCGCCGAGTTGTCGGGCGTGCAGGCCCACCCCGAAGTGCTCGCGACGCTGCTGAACGTGGTCTTGAGCGGGACAATCTCGGTGATTTCGGCCGTCGTCGCGGCGGAGGTGCCATTGGTTACGCGGAGTTGGTAGCGGATCGTCGCATCGTTGCCCCAGCGCTGGTCGGCGTCGCTCTTCGTGATCGAGAGGCCCGGTCCGCCGGAGCCACCGTTTTGCGTAAACATCCGTCCGGCGATTCCGAAGCTCTGGGTGAAGCCGTAGTTGTCCGTCGCGCCGTCGGCGCCTTCCCATACGACAACAAAATTGCCGTTACCGTCCGAGGCGATCGACGGCGTGGTCTGTGCATAGGTGGTGTAGCTATTGACCTGGAATTCGTCGGGGTCCGGCGTTCCGTTCGCCGTGAAACCCCGTCCGAAAACGCCGCCGTCCGGGTCGCGAATGTCGTTGCTCAGGTAAGCGTAACCGCTGTTCCACACGACCACGAACGACCCGTCGTCGTTCATCGCGATGGCGGGCGCTGTTTGGGTTCCGGATGTGAAGGAGTTGATGTGCTGTTCGTCACCGATGGGCGCGCCGGATGGGTTGTAGCGGCGCATCGTGATCGAATCGCTCATGACGTACCCTTGCCCAGGGACGTACCCCCCGTCTCCATATTGCGTGTGCCAGACCACGACGAAACTTCCATCGGAATGCACTGCGAGGTCGGGATTGTCTTCGCTGTAGGTCGTGAATGTGTTGACGACGAACTCGGGACCGAGCGGCGCGCCTTGTGCGCTGAAGCGTCTTGCCGCGACACCGGCGTAGGCGCCGTCGGGGCCCGCATAGGAGCCTCCATAGGCGTAGTCGCCACCGCTCTCCCAGACAACCACGAAGCTGCCGTTGTCGGCTGAAGCGACTCGCGGCTTATCTTGGCGGTTTGTCGTGTAGCTGTTGACGTGAAACTCAGATCCCACCTTCGCCGCGCTGCCGGAGAAACGTTGGCCGAAAATCTCGTAATCGTAATCGGGAGTCTGTGAACTCTTGTTGGTGCGCCAGACGACGACAAAGTTTCCCGATCCGGTATACGCAGCGCTCGGACCTCCTTGACTACCGGTCGTATAGGTGTTCACCAGAAACGTGTCGCCAAGCAGGCTGCCCGTGGAGCTCACCCGCTGACCGAAAATGTCCTCGTATCCGGACCCGTAAGACGAATTGTCGGTTCCCGACCACACGACGACAAAGTTGCCGGAGGACGAGCGGGCGACGGAGGGGAACGAGATCGCGCCGATCGTCTGGGGACTGATGCGAAACGGATCGCCGATCTTGGCGGTGTCAGAGCTAAAACGCTGGCCGAAGATGCCGACATAGTTTCCGTTGAACGGATAGGTGAGGCGCTGCCAAACGACGACGAAGGAGCCATCAGGATTGCGAAGCACCGAGCGCTGCGAGCCGATGCCACGCTCGCCGCCCGGATCGACCCGAAACTCGTTGCCCTGCGGTGTGACATCGGCTTGCGCGATGAGGTAGAGGCCACCGGCCACTGCGGTCGCGGCGCCAGCCAGCAACCAGCGGGTGCGCTTCTTTGTCATGCTATTTTCCTTTCGTTCTGCGGACTGCTAGCAGCTCGGAAACGGCCCGCCGACCACGCC
>CAZJCO010000017.1:0-17294 GCA_964544375.1 uncultured Myxococcales bacterium | reverse complement strand
CTGTTGCGAGCATGGCACACACGCCGGCCAAGCCAGCGGCACACCCATCGCAGCCAAGAGCGCGTCCTCTTCGGCGAGGGTTTCGACGAACGCTCGCGTCAAGATCGGCTGACGCAGGCTCTCCCGGAGTAGGCACACCGAGCGGGCCAGCAGGCACGCCGCGATCGGCGCAATCGCCTGTCCCGGGACGTTGCCGGCCAGTGCGTGGAGGACGATACCGGGGCCAAAGCAGCGGCGCGCGGCGCTGCCGGACGGTTGGTCGCTGCCGATCTCGCGAACAGCCCAGTTCGTCAAAGCAGGCTTCGTGATCGCGCCGAAGAGATAGCGCAGGCCGGTGTCGAGCATGTCGCGGTGACAGGCAAGCGGTGCTTCGAGCGCTAGAGCGGTGGCGCTGCGCACATGCGAATCGGGCCGGCTCCACCGCCGCGCGGTTGCCGCCAGCGCGTCGCTGATTTGCTCGGTCGAATAGGATTCTCGGACCCGCGTGCGCGCGGCCAGAGCCGCTGCCAGCGCGTCGTTGAGCTGCGGCTCAGTGAGCATCGTCGCTGCCGCGTTCGCCGACCGTCGCAAGCAGTTCGGAACAGCCTCGCCGGTCGGCCCCGCGCGCACGTCCGAGGACTTGGAATCCGGCCCCGACCATCCGCCCCAGGTCCATCGTCTGCACGGCGCTGACGGTCTGCCAGTTGGCGAGATCGAAGTGCCGGAGCAGACCGGTCTGCCCGGCCGCGACCGGCTCGAGCGACGCCGGATCGACGACTAGCGAACGGGTCCACGCCGGACCGATCTTCGCACGCGGCCGCAGCCAGCCTCGGCAGCGGCTCAAGAGGGCGTCGTCGTAGAACTGCGACAACAGCTCGGTCATGCCGTACTCGTTGAGGACCAGGTATCCGGGCACGTGGAGGCAACGCCAGGCGGCTTTGATTACGCCGGCCGGAGCCAGCACGCCGGGAAGGCCTTTGTTGCCGCCGGTATCGACAATGCGGCTATCGGGCGGCAGTCGCACGAAGCGCTCGTGCCGTTTCATCGTCGCCGCAAGCAGGCTGAAAGCCGAGGTGACGGCGAGGATCAGAACCGGCCGGCGTTTGCGGGCTTCCAGCCAGTCGATACTGGCCTCGACGTCGGCGTTGCCGGCGGCGTCGAAAGCCGTCAGCGTGTCTTCGCTACCGAAGTGATCCGCGCACCAACTGAACATGCGGCCCAGCGACGAGGACGGATGGGTTTCGGCCGAGGGGCCGAGAATCAACACGTCGCAGGCACCGGGACGGTCGGTGAGCACCAGCGCCTCGAAGTGGCGAAGCGCCGAACGCTGATAGGTCGTCAGCTCCGAAAGCTCGTGGCGACTGCGTTGGTTGCTACCGCGGGTGGTGCCGCTGCTGAGAAAACAGTGGGGCCGCTCTCCCTCGAGTTCGAGCGATCCCTTGAACGCGTCGGCCGGCAGCGCGGGGATCTGGCGCCAATCGCCGACGCTGCTCGGCGTGCGCCCGCGCGCGTCGCACAGCCGGCGGTACAGTCGGCAGTGTTGGTATTGGAACTCGAAGGCGTCGAGAGCCAGTTGTTCGAACGGTTCGCTGGCGCCGTCCGATTCGATGAACGAAAGCACTCGCTGCTGCACTGTGCGAGGATTCTAGCGCGAACCCACCCGCAACACCCGCGGAGGCGCGATGGCGGCCTGAGTGTGTCCGGGCTAGTCTCAGCGGGTGGCTGTCGACGACGAGATCAGCGAAATCGAAGAGTGGTTTTACCGTGGCTCGGACCTGCACGGCGAAGGCCGCCACGACGAGGCGATCGCTTGCTTCAATCGCTGCCTCGAGATCGATCCCGGATACCAGGACGCGATTTTGGGCAAGGCAATGGTTCACCTGGCCAGGGAAGAGTACGAGGCAGCGATCGCGCTGGGCCAAAAGCTGGTCGAGTTAGCCCCCGACGATCCGCTCGCCTACACGAATTTGTCGCTTTTCTATCAGCGCGCCGGACGGATCGAAGAGGCGGAAGCCGCCGGCGCTCGGGCTAGAATGCAGGACTGGAAGCGCCAGATCGAGGACGACTAGCGTCCGCCGGCCTCGCGCAGCCTCTTCTGGCAGACTTCCTTATCGCGCCGCTCTCGGGCGATCTGCGTGTTGAGCGTCTCGCGCTCGTTTTTCAGATCGACGATACGGTCCTCGAGCTGCTTCTTTTGCTGGCGCAATTCGACGGCGTCTCCCCACTGATAGTACCCGGCGAAAAGGCCGGCGCCGATCAGCACTGCGGCAACGACAATCCGTTGAACCCACGTCCATACCGCATCATGAAGCTGTTGCTCGGCCGACTTATCGTTGTCAGACATCTCGCCCTCCTTTTCGTTCGGCGCTGCCGCCGGCCGGCAGCTTCGCACGCACGCTTCAGGCTATCAAACCAGCCCGGCCACGTCCACGCTCGCTCCGTCGAGCCTGCTCCGTCCAGGCTTGCGGCCGCCGCCGGCCGCCTCTATCGTCGCTCGGGTGCAGCAGCAAGAACCAGCATGGGCAGTCGTTTTGGGGGCCTCGAGCGGTTTCGGATCGGCCGTATCGGTAGCCTGCGCGCGCAAGGGAATGAACGTCTGCGGTGTGCACCTTGATCGGCGTCAAACCCTGCCGGAGGCCGAGCGGACCATCGCCGAAATCGAAGACTGTGGGCGAGAAGCGTTGTTCTTCAACCTCAATGCCGCCGATGCGGACAAGCGCGCAGAGGTTCTCGACGCGCTTTGCGAGCAAGAGCCTCCGGTCTCGGTGCGGTTGTTGTTTCACTCGCTCGCCTTTGGTTCCCTGGTCCCGCTTGTTGGCGCCGACGCCCGCGCGTCGGCCAAACCGGCGCAGATTGCCATGACCCTCGACGTCATGGCGAGCAGTCTGGTGTATTGGAGTCAGGGACTCGTCTGGCGCGGGCTGATGGGCCGGGGCGGACGGATTCTGGCGATGACTTCTTCCGGCTCGGCCCGCGCCATGGCCAGTTACGGTGCCGTTTCGGCGGCCAAGGCTGCCCTCGAGGCCTTCGTCCGGCAGCTTGCCCTCGAACTCGGCCCTCTCGGCATCACCGCCAACGCGATTCGCGCCGGCGTGACCGATACCGCGGCGCTGCGCAAGATTCCCGGCTGGGAGCAACTCAAACAACGCGCGGCCTCGATCAATCCCGGTGGGCGCAACACCACGCCGGAAGACGTCGCGCGCATGGTTACGCTACTGCTGGCCGACGAAGCGTCGTGGGTTTCAGGCAACGTGCTGGGCGTCGACGGTGGCGAAGAGATCGCCGGTTAGTCGCTCCGCGCGAGCTGTCAGACGATCAGCAGGCGAAACGCGCCGCCATCGATCACCGCTCCCGCCTCGCCCAGGTCGGCGCGGGCACGTACCTCGAAGCCAAGCGGGCCGATCGGCCGACCGGCGGCGGCTTCAACGGTAATCCGCATCGGCGATCCGGGCCAGCGAAACACCAGCAGATCCCCCTCGCGCTGGACCTCGGCCTGCAACAGGTCGCGCCACTGGCGCAGACTCGCGGCCTGGTCGTCGGCTGCCATCCGCAAGCCGACCAGCTCGGCGGCTTCGGGTCGGCTGCCGTTCCAACCGGGAAACGGCCAGTCCGGGCCCCAGGGCGCGACGTCGAGATCGGGATGCGACTCGGCCAGCTGTACGACGATACCCTGGGCCTGCTTGGGGTGAACGAAGAGTTCTTTCCAACCCGGATTGTCGGCGCGGTAGCCGACGACCTCATAGCCAAAAGCCGCCACGCGCTCTGCGGCAGCCTCGATGCGCGGGACCTTGAACGTTACGTGGTGAATGCCGGGGCCGCGCGCGGCTAGGAAGCGCTCTAGAAAGCCGCCGGCCGGCGCTTCGGGTTGAATTACCTCGATTAGCTCGCCGCGGGCGAACTGCCATTGGATTCCGCTGAATTCGATGCCGGGACCGCCGCCGAAAGGGCGTCCGCCCAGGCGTCCGACGAGAAGTTCGGCGGATTCATCCACGCTGGCCAGTCCGAGGGCGACGTGGTCGAGTTCGATTGTGGCAAGCTCTGGAACCGTCGGCATCCCGGCTTTTTAACGCGCCGCAGCGGCCGATGCCAGTTTACGCCTTGACGATGCTTTCTGGTTCGTGCGATAAAGCGCGGGTCGATCCGGGGAGTCTGCGGCCCTGCGCCCGTGATGCCGCCAGGCCAGGCAGGCTGTTGGGCACGGCGCCTTCCGCAACACGACGGATGCACGAACGAGGAGTTGCCGCCATGGGGAGAGTTGCGCCCTACTTATCGCTCGCTGTTGCCGCGATTGTCGCTACCGCGGGGCTCTACGTCCGACCGGCGAGCGCCGCCGTCGTGCGTGGCGGCGGCAGCAAGAAGACGGACTGCCTGAGCGTGTTCGACGCGCCCGGCGCGAACAAACCGCTTCCACCAAAAGATCCGAAACACGTCGATTGCGTCGACGGCGACCCTTCCTGTGACGCCGACGGTTTGCGCAACGGAAGCTGCAGCTTCGATCTCCGGGTATGCATCAACTCGACCGCGATTGCCGAATGCGTGCCCGAACTGACGGACGCGGTCGCGGTCGACCACGCCGTAGACAACGGCGACCGACGCTTCGATCCCGATTTTCAGGCCCTGCAGCAGCGCGTCGACCTGCTAGGGTTTCCCGGCAACGACTTCCTCGACGCCTGCAGTTTGACGAGCACCGTGACGGTCTCGCTCAAGGGTCCCAAAGCAAACTCGAAGATGGCGACCAACCGTAAGAAGGTGCGTCTGCTGACCCTCGGCAATGCCGGCGGCAAAGCGCGTAAGGATCGCGACCGCATCAAGTTCACCTGCCGTCCGGAAGGAGACCGCATCTACCTGCCGCGGGACCTGTATTCGGGCACCTTCGACCGCATCGGCCAGCAAATCTTCGCGCAGCGTTGCGCGCTGTCCGGCTGCCACGATTCTGAAACCGCCGCGAACGCACTCGTGCTCTTGCCCAATGCGGCCTACTCGCAACTGGTCGGGGTATCGCCGACGAACCCGGCGGCGCTCAGCGACGGGCTGCTGCGAATCACGCCGGGCGACCCCGTGGCGAGTTTTCTCTACCGCAAAATCACCTTCGATCTGCCGGCCGGCTACGGCTCGGGTATGCCGCTCAGCGGGGCGGCGCTGACGCCCGACCTCGCCGAACTCATTCGTCTGTGGATCATCGGCGACGGCGTGCTCGGCCCGGCGCCCGAGACCGGTTGGGTTACCGGTACGGACCAGTAAGGAGTTAGCAATGGCCGTTCCCTGGACTTTCGAGAACGCCGCCCATCTGCTCGAGCGGGCCGCTTTCGGCGGGACGCCCGAGGAGATCCAAAAGTTCTTCGAGCGGCACGCCTCGCTCGACAGCGCCGTCGACGAACTCCTCGGCTTTACCCTCAAGCCTTCCAAACGCCGGCCGCCTCTGCGACGCGACGACTCGAGCGAGAGCCTGGAAAAGATTCAACGTTGGTGGCTCAAGCAAATGATCAAGGTCCGCCGCCCGCGCGACGCCGCGCGCGAAAAACTGGTCTTGTTCTTCCATGGCTTTCTCGTCAGCGGCGTCGACAAACAGCCCGAATACCGCACCTTGTCGATTCAGAACAGGCTGTTTCGTCTGAACGCCGGAGGAAACTTCAAACAGCTGATTCGTGACTTCAACCGTGATCCCGCCAATCTGTTCTATCTCGACGGCATCTTGAACGTCGCGAGCAACGACGGCGTCCACGTCAGCGCGAACGAGAATTTCGGCCGCGAGGTAATGGAACTCTTTACACTTGGCGTGTTCCAACTCGCCGACGACGGTACGGACGATCCCGCCAAGCCCAACTACACCGAGGACGACGTTCACAATCTTTCGCGCGCGCTCACCGGCTGGGTCGAGATCGACGGCGAAGTGGGGGCATGGAACCCGCTAGCGTGGGACGGCGGCCAGTACGATGACGACGGAGACGACCTGCCCGACCCGATGGTGCTGTTTGGTCAGGTAAGCAACAACTTTCGTATTGACGAAGGAGTGGCCGGCACGTCGGACGACGTGCTTGGAGTCATCTTTTCGCGCACCGATGCGCTCGGCAACAACCAAGTCGGCATGTTCGTGGCGCGCAAACTGTGGTCGTTCTACGTCTATGAGCCGCCGGTGCCCGGACTGCGCGACCTGCTCGCGCCGCTCGCGGCACTGTTTGCAGGCGGACAATTCGAACTGGAACCGCTCCTTCGGGCGATCTGGACGCACGATGAATTCTACAGCGATCGTGCCAAAAGCCGCACGGTGAAGAACCCGGTCGACTTGGTCGTCGGCGCGCTCAAGTCGCTGCGCGTGCGCAGCAACGGGAAAGAAATCGGAAACTCGAACGTCCAGCTGATCGAGCGGCTCGATCGCATGGGCATGAACCTGTTCGTGCCGCCCAACGTAGCCGGCTGGCCGGGCGGTTTGTCGTGGATTACCAGCGGAACGCTGCTCGAGCGGCTGGCCTTCGCCAAAGACGTTGCCGCCGCCGAACGCGGTTCGGGCAAGCTTCGGCTCCAACGGCTCGACGGACTTCCGATCGGCGATGCCGCGGCGGATCCGGTGGTGGTGGTCGATGCGGTGGTCGCGCAGCTCGGCCTCGACCGCGGACCGCTCGCGTTGACGCAAGCGCAGAAGGACGTGCTGCTCGCGTATCTTACGGACGACGGCGCACGAACCAGCTTGGATCTGAGCCGGCACGACACCGACGACGCGCGCATCAAGGTGCGCGGCCTCGTGGCGCTCGCGCTTCAGACCGCCGAGATGCAACTCTTCTAGGGAACCGGACCGAGGACAGCGAGCCATGGCGAAAAAGATTTCTCGACGCGAATTTCTCAAACGCAGCGCCGCCTCGGCCGCGGCGGTCGCAATTGCTCCGCATTTGCGGCTGCTGCCGGGCACCAACGTCAGTTGGGCGGCGGGACCGGGCGATGCGATCGTCGTGTTCGTGCAGCTCAACGGCGGTAACGATGGTATGAACACGGTCTATCCGCTGACCGGCAATCAACGCACACTCTACGAGCAGTATCGGCCGACGCTCAAACTGCCGGCGACGACTCCCGAACTGCAACCGTGGCAAGACGTTGGGCTTCCGCTGACCGCGCCGCTTTCGGTCGGGACGAACGCCGACGGCGCCGAGTACGCGCTGCACCCGGCGATGATTTCGTTGCACGACCTCTATCAGCAAGGCCGCGTCGCAATTGCCAACGGCGTCCACTACCCGTTTGCCAACCGTTCCCACTTCCGTAGCGAGGCAATCTGGTATTCTGCCGACCCGCTCGGCACGAGCGGGCTGGGTTGGTTCGGCAAGTATCTGGACTACGCCGGCTTTACGGCGACCGACGTTCCGGCGGTGATCCTCGGGCGGCAACTGAACCCGACCTTTACGCCTACTTCGACGAGCTTGCTCGCCTTTCGACGACTGTCGGAGCTCGAGTTCCCGGCCGAGGGCGAACAGAGCTTCAAGCAAGACAAGTTCAGTTTGCTCTACGACGAGAGCGCGGCGAGCGACCCAAACGTCTTGCCCGAGCTTTCCAAGATCGGCCAGACCGGCGGTGCGACGATCGACACGATTGCGCAGTACTACGTATCGGGCAACGGCCTGAGCAACGCCGGAAAGGTCGAGGCCTTGATGCTGAACGCCTCGGGTGTGTACCGCCGCAACAACTCGCTCGTGTATTCCTCGCCGTTGAACCCCGAACAAAACGCGGCGGTCAGCGGCATGCGGCTGGTGCGCGACCTGCGGCACGTCGCCGCGACGATCCGCGCCGACGTCGGAGCTCGTTTCTTCCACGTGCAAACCGGCGGTTTCGATTCCCACTCGAGCCAAGAGCAGGGGCTGTACCATTCGACCCTGCTCTACCAGGTGAGCGAGGCGATTGCCGCCTTCTACAGCGAGATGAATCAGACGGTGACGTTGCCGGCCGGCTACAACGGTTACCTGACCGGAAATCTCGGCAGCAAGGTCGTGATCGTCACCTTCTCGGAGTTCGGACGTACGATCCGGCAGAACGCCTCGTCCAAGAACAGTGCGGGCACGGACCACGGCACCAGCGCGCCGCAGTTCGTCGTCGGCGCGCCGGTGATCGGCGGGCAGTACGGGGCCTATCCCCAACTCGACAATCCGGGCGCCGCAAACAAAGACGATCTGCGCATGAGCATTGACTTTCGCGATCTCTGGGGGACCTTGCTCGAACGTTGGCTGGGAGTGCCGGCGGTCGATGTCGGACCGGGCGCGGGCAAGATTCTGCCGGCGACGCCGTCGGTCGACGAAAACGGCGCCAGTTATACGGCGTATACACCGCTGGGATTTCTCGCACCGTAATTTTTGCGTGCAATGACAGACCGAGTGCAGGCAGCTTGGGTTCCGCTGGCCGGCGGTCGCGGTTTCCGGCTGTTTTTCCTGCTTGCCGGCGTCGCCGCCGCGGTGCTGGTGCCCGTTTGGATTGCCAACTACCTGCTCTATCTGCCGCTTGCGACCTACTACGATCCAGTCGGATGGCACGCGCACGAAATGCTATTCGGCTTTACCAGCGCCGTAATCGCCGGTTTCCTGCTGACCGCGGTCCGCGGTTGGACCGACATCGAAACGCTTCGTGGCGCGCCGTTGCTCGCGCTTGCGACACTTTGGATTGCCGGACGCCTGTTGCCGCTGTTTCCGCTGAGTGTGCCGCGACCGCTGGTGGCCGTCGTCGATCTAGCGTTTCTCCCCTGCCTGTTGTTGGCGATCCTCCCGCCGCTGTTGCGTGACGGACGCATGCGCAACCTTGCCGTGGTGCCGGTGGTGGCGTTTTTGTTTCTCGCCAATTTCCTTGGGCACCTGGAGATTCTCGGTTTGCTGCGTCTGACCGCGCGCGGCGGTAACTACATGGCGGTTGACGTCGTTGCCCTGTTGATCGTGGTCATCGGCGGGCGGGTGATTCCCTTCTTTACCGAACGCGCGGTTGCCGGCAGCGCGCCGCAGCGCCTGGCCGTCGTCGAATGGCTTGCCGTTGCCTCGAGTGGGGGCCTGGTCTTGGTCGCTCCGTTCGCCCGAAGCTCGTCGGCGGCCTGCGTGCTGGCGGTTCTGGCCGCGGTCACGAACGGTTGGCGGCTCGCTCTCTGGCACGACCGGCGCATCTGGCGTTTGCCGCTGCTGTGGGTGCTTTATACGGGCTACGCCTGGGTCGTGGTCGGCTTTGCGATGCGCGCCGCAGCGATCCTCGGAGAGGTTCCGGCGATCCTCGCGCTGCACGCGCTTACCGCGGGAGCGATCGGTGTGCTGACGCTCGGAATGATGGCGCGGGTGTCTCTCGGCCATACCGGACGCCGGCTAGAGCCGCCGGGCGTGATGGTAGCCGCTTTCGTCCTGGCGAACGCCGCCGCCCTGCTGCGCTCGGTCATGCCGGTGCTTGCCCCGCTGGCCTATGGCCGTTTGGTGGCGGCGGCTGGGGTGTTTTGGGCGGCCGCTTTCGCCTTGTTCGTCGTATCGTTTGCGCCGATGCTCACGCGCGCCCGCGTCGACGGCCGGCCGGACTGACTTGCTGCCTTCGGTTCGCCGGCGTGCTGCGGCTACGAATAACGTTGGCCGAGGGCGGCGCCGAGTTTGGCCAGCTCGGTCTTCTCCGCTGCGTGGTCGCGCTCGTACTCGGCGCAGCGTTGCTCGACCTCGCGATAGGCGTCCTCGCTCAGACGCTCCTTTGCCATGACGTAGAGAATCCGGTCTTCCTTCTGGATGTGTTCTCGCAGTAGCGAGGTGTATCCGCGTGCGGCCGCGACGATGGCGCTCCGAGCGGAAGCATCGGGGTCGTCGCCGGCTTCGACGGCGCCGGCCAGCACCCGCACGTGACTACGGCCTTCGTCGTGTTCCATCAGCATGACGGCGATCGGGCCGCCTTCTTTCGGAAAGCCCTCGCGAACCATGATCTCGAAGAGGATGTCCTCTTCCTTGCCGTGATGCGTACGGTCGGCGTACTCACGAATGAAGCGCACGAAGGCGGCCAGGTCGTTGATCGGCGCTTCGGCGCCCGCGCTCAAGCGCTCGGCATAAACGTCGAGAGCATCGAGTGCGGCCTCGATGTGCCGGTGTTCGTCCATCAGGGTGTCGATCGGGTCCACTAGCTACTCCTTGCCTGGGCCTAACGTGCCCCAGCCTACGGCCGCTAGCAAGCGGAGAGAAAGACCACCAAAGTGTCTGAGTGACCAAGTCGGTCATGTCTGATCGGCTCCATGGCTAGACGGATACCTTGGCCTGCCGCTTTTCGGCCGCGGCACCCGTTGGTTTTACGTCGGCTCTGAGGTACGCCGCTGTAAGGTTTCGTAAGTGACCGTGGACCTCAATGTCTCGCTTCTGCTTCTCGTCGTCCTTCTTGGAAGCTTCGGCGGGATTCTGTCGGGCTTTTTCGGCATCGGCGGTGGCATCATCATGGCGCCGTTGCTCTTGTACCTGCCGCCGTTTTGCGGTCAGGCCGCGCTTTCGATGAAGGTGGTCGCCGGGCTGACCATCGTCCAGAGCCTGTTCGCTTCGTCTTTTGGCGCGCTTGCGCACCGGAGCTACGACAGCGTGGATGCTCGGCTCGCCCTCTGGTTGGGCGTGCCGATGCTGGGTGCTGCTTTTGCCGGCGCTTGGTGGTCCGGATCGCTCGACGCGAGGAGCTTACTGGTGTTGTTTGCCGCGTTGGCCTCCGCATCCGCGCTGTTGATGCTCGTGCCCGGACGCCGCAACCCGGCAGCGGAGACGGCGGCGACTCAAACGCGCGTCGCATTCAACCGCAGTGCCGCTGCAAGCCTGGGCCTGATGATCGGCCTGAGCGGCGGTATGGTTGGTCAAAGCGGCGCCTTCATGGTCGTGCCTGCGATGATCCGGCTATTGAAGATTCCCCTGCGGACGGCGCTTGGCAGCACGCTCGTAGTCGTGCTGCTCGCCTCAATCGCAGGTACCGCCGGCAAGCTGCTGGCGGGACAAATCGTACTCCCCTTGGCTGCGGCGTTGGCCCTGCCGGCTGCCGCCGGTGCCCGTTTGGGCGCGCGCTGGAGCCATTTGGTAAAGCCCGATCTGCTGCAAAGGCTGCTGGCTCTGTTGATCGCGGCGGCGGCGCTAAGGATCTGGTACGACCTCGCCGCTGCAGGCTAGTAGGATGAGCGCCGCTCCGGCGAAGCGGGATCCACAGCGTACCCCACAATAGGGTCGAGGCGAGGATCGCCGCACTCGCCGGACGGCGGTTGTCTTGCCGGCGGTCAGGCGAGCGGAGTACCGGCCTGCTCCACTAGGTAGGCGACGATCTCGGCCGATTCGAGCATCGCTTGGTCGCCGACCGCTAGACAGGGCGCCTGCTTGCCTCCAGTCAGTCGATCGAGTTCGGTCGCTGCGGCACTTTCTTCGCTGACGTTCAGCGTGTCGATGCTGCGCTCCAGATGCAGGTTGTCTCGCGCAAGTAGGGTTGCGCGCGATGCTCCGCAGTTGCTTCGCACGAACAGGCGCGCGCCGGCCGGCAGACCGGGAGCCGCTGCGAATTCCGTCGTCTTTGCGGAGCTGGCCGCGTCGATCGCCTCGCACTCCGCGGCCAACGCCGCGATGTCGCGTTTGCCGCCGGGGCCGACCGACTCGGCGTAACGAACCACTCCCGCGCTATCGATGATGACGGTCGCGCGGTCGGTGATGCCCGGGCCGTCGAGATAGACGCCGAGCGACTGGGCCAGCGCCCCCTTGGGCTGAAAGTCCGAAAGCAAGGGGAAGCTGACGCCGCCGAGGCTGGCGCCCCACGCGGCATGGCAATAAATGCTGTCGATGCTCACACCCAGAACCTGGGTATGCGCCGCCTGGAAGCGCTCGAGAGCTGCTTCCACGGCCGGCACTTCCTGGCTTCAAGTGGGTGTCCAATCGAGCGGATAGAACAGCAGCATCGCATGATGCTTGTCGCGCAGCTGTCCGCTCTTGATCTCGCGGCCGAACTGGTCCTTGAGCGCGAAGTCCGGCGCGGTCTCGCCAATCGATATCATCCCGTTTCCTCCATGGTGATCTTCTCGCCAGTGTGTACGCTGTTTTACCGGTTGCTTCTAGTCCAAGCCGGCCGAGCCGCCGGCCGACGACTTCGGTTGCGTCGAGATCGGCTAGGCGCTACGGGTTTTCCCGTGGAGGGGGCGGATTGAACGTTGCAGGCAAGGTTCGCGTAGCCATCGTCGGATGCGGGCGCATCGCCGACGTCCAGTGCCTAGGGTATCTGGCCCATCCCCGGGCCGAGATTCATGCGGTATGCGACGTCCGTGAAGACCTCGCGGCGCAGCGCGCGCGGCAGTGGGGCGCGCTGAAAGTCTATTGCGAGTTCAACCGGCTACTCGAGGATCCGGAAGTCGACGCCGTTGACATTCTTACGCCGCACGATTTGCACGCCTCGCATGCGATCGCTGCGATCGAGGCCGGTAAGCACGTCTCGTTGCAAAAGCCGCCGGCGCGAAGTCTCGAGGAGTTCGATCGTATTTCCGAGGCGGCTGCGGGTTCGAACAAGATCTTTCGGGTGTTCGAAAACTACATGCACTATCCGCCGCATGTGCGCGCACGCGAGTTGATCGACGACGGTGCGATCGGTGATCCGCTGTCCATTCGAATGAAGACCGCCGCGGGACGTCCGGACGACGGTTGGCCAATCGAGGCCTCTACTTGGCAGTGGCGCTTGGACAAGGCCCGCTGCGGTGGCGGTCAGATGACCTTTGATCATGGCTACCATTGTTTTCACATGGCCCGTTTTTTCATCGATGCCGAGGTCGATCGCGTACACGCGTTCATTGCCGGGCTCGACCAGCCGGCGGGCTCGGACTTCGACGTTCCGGCTCTGATTAGCTGGACTTACGCCGGCGATCCCCTGCGTTTGGGCTCGTGGGAAGTGATCGGTTCGGTCGGACTTCACGTTCGTTCGAAGTACTACGCGGCCGACGAACGCACCGAGATCCACGGAATGGACGGTATTCTTTGGATCAACCGCTGCACCGGAAAATTGCTCGACGAGCCGGCTCTCGTGCTCTACCGCGACGGAGAGTTGCGAGCGTTCCACGATCTAGCGGCCGACTGGGGCGAATCGTTCCGCCGTGGCGGCAAGGACTTCGTCGACGCGATTTTGGAGGACCGCCGACCGCCGCTCCAGGCCCCGGAAGCGCGGAGGACGCTGGCGGTGGCGATTGCCGCGCAACGCAGCGCCGCCGAGCGGCGCGAAGTGCGCGTCGCGGAGATTGCAAGCGGCGGTTAGCGGTTCTGGCTGCGACTCAGGGCAGACTGGTAAACCCGTTCGACACGTTGAGGCTGCGGCTACGAATTCGTCCCGGGCCGCCGATTCCGGCCGTCGTGTTGATTGCGTTGTCGCCGGTCGCACCGATACAGAAGGTGGACACGCTGTAGGCGTTGTCCGGGTCGCCTTTGCCGTTGAAGATGTCGCCGCCTTCGGCGTGGATCCCCGGCAGGAAGCAGTTGCGCGTATCGACGACGCAGATTCCGGCTCCGACGTTGTCGTCTACGGTGCCGAGAATTCCGTCGTTGCCGGCTTCGCAGAGTCTGGCCAGGTCGCAGGTACCGTCGCAGGTCTCCCCCGACGGACAATCGCGAATCGAGGTACACGGGGCGTTCGTGCCGCTGCACGTCGCGCTGCAGCTTCCCTCGGCCTGTCCGACGAAACAGCTGATGTAGTCGAGGTGTTCGCCGTTGCAGTGATAGCGTGGCGGCCCGGCCGCGCAAATCCCGTCTTCGGGATCGCTGCCGCTCGCGACACACAACGGCACGCAGCGACCGCTAGGGCAGGCGTCGACGCAGGTGCCGAGTCCGCAGTCGGCATTGGTCGCGCAGCCGTTGAGTTCGGTTGAGGGGTCGCCGATACAGTGCGTCGGATTGGCTGAGCAGCTGCTTCCCGGGCAGTCGAGATCTTCGTCGCAAGCAAATCCCGCGTTCGTGCCGGCGGCACAGGTCGTGAACAAACCGTTCGGGCTGTTTCCTGTTCCGCAGCCCTGGGCGAGTTCGGGGCCGGCGTTGCAGGCCGCGGCGCAATTGTTCGGTTGCGTCTTGCGTCCGTTGTCGTCGGGGCAGGGGCAATCGAACAACGTAAAGCCGGATTGTGTGCACGGTACCGCATCCACTAGGCTCACGGTTTCGGTGGTTTGGGGAAGATAGTTGATCTCGAGGCCTTGGCCGGAGATGTTGGCCGACGCCGGCGGCAGGCAATCATGCGATGTCGTGCCAAAGTCACGCGTGGCGGCTTCGATACGGCAGGCCTCGCCGTCGTCGGGACCGCCAATGCAGACCAGACTGAGGTTGCAGAAACTTCCTGGGCAGGTATCCGAGACCGTCGTGCAGGTCTCCCCACTTGGACAATCGGCGTCGAAACGGCACGCGGTAGAAGTCGTCAGGCTGCACGTTCCCTGGCAGATTTTGCCGCTATCGTCGCAGAATCCTCCGCACATGGGGCACGGCATCGAATTGTTGACTCCCAGATGAAGCTTGGAGTACAGGCGCTGATAGTTTTCGCCTTCTCCAGTGATGATATTCTTCGATCCGGTGACATCCGTTCGGAAATCGGTGACGATACATACTGCCGTCCCGCCCGACGACAGAGGAAGCGGCGCGCCGTTCGGAATGATGACGCAGGACTGCGATTTGTCGCACAGACCCCGACAGACCTCGCCCGCGGCGCAATTGTCCTGCGTCGTGCAGGGGCCGGTGACGTTGCCGGTGGCGTCGTAGCACTGCGATTGACAGTCGTTTTCGTCGACGCAGTAATCGCCCGGATTGGCCGTCTGTGTGTCGCAGATGTAGCAGTCGTCGTTTTCGTCACTGCCGTTGGCACTGCCGCCCTGCGCCGGTCCTTTGGTCGCGCGGTCATCGCAGCGGGTTCCGCCAAACGGTTCCCATGAGCACGTGGGCAGTTGATAGTGAGAGACGATGTCGCAAACCGGATCGGTGCTCGTTCCCGTGCAGGTGATTCCGTTCGGCGAAAGGGCAGTGCAATCGCAGTTGAGCAGCTCGAAGATGTGTGCCGAGCCGTCGGCCACTCCCTGGTTGTGCGAGGTGCCCGTCCAACCGTTGTCCAGGTCGGCCGTGATTCCGTCGGCGATGTTGCGCGCCCGCTTGATGTTTGCGCAGGAGCATTCGAACAGGTCTCCCGGTGGTAGGCACTGTCCGGGACAGGCGCTGTCGTCGCTACCGTCGCATTCTTCGCCCGTGAGAAGAAACGGGTTCGGCAGTTGATTGACGATTCCGTCGCCGCATACGCCACGAGTAGGAGGGTAGGCGGCTTCGACCAGGGACAAGTTGGAATAGGTCCGAAGATTGGCGGGAGTTGTCGTATCCGCAACTTCCAACGCAGCAGCGATCAGACAGTCGGCAGCGTCATCGACGGTCAGCGGTGCGGCGGAGCCGCACAACTCGAGTTCTTGAACTTGGGCATTGGTGCATTTCGCTGCGAGTCCACTGCGCAGCTTGCCTTCGAACTTGGTGATCTTGCCCGCAAGTTTGACGTCATCCTTGGTGCAAGTTGCGGGGTTGCCTGTAGTCTTTCCTTTGTTGATGCTGCTTCGACATTTGACGACGCCCTTGTGGATCGTGCGTACCAGTTTTTGCGTCATCTTGCTGGCGACGGTGAGACATTTTGCTGCGTCTTGGCTGATCTGAGACGTACTGCTGAGCGAACCATAGAGCGCGGGGATCAAATCGTCGATGACGGTCGCTTCGGTAAGGTCGGCGACGCACTGAGCTAAGTCATCCGTACTGTTGATTGTGTGGCCGAGCAGGGATTCGCAGAAGGGGCCGGGAAAGCCAATGTTCCCCATGTCGAAGGGTAGGAACGAGGCGCCGGCGGTGCACAACTCGTGGGCGCCGGTCGCCAGCGGCGGGCAGGAGTTGTCGCTGAGACAGGCGACGTCTTGGTGAACCGAACAGACGCTACCGCAAACTATTGCCGCGACCTTGGCGATCTTGGCTTTGACGGCGTTGATCTTGGCGGTGTTATCGGCGCTCGGGCAGCTTTGGGGCGCCTTCCCCGAGATGTCTCCCTCGCGGCACTTGCTGAGTTCTTTCGCCGCCGTGCCGGCGAGCTTGGCCGCCAGTTTGCCGAGTTTGGCCGAACACTTTGCTTCCAGCTTCGTGACCAGTTGGGCTGATGCCGTTGGCGGCGCGGCAAGCGCGGCTGCCAAGCCGATGGTCACTCCAGCGAGCGAAAGCCGCAGAGGAACACTTTTCGAGAGCAACCCTTCAAGGTACACAGCGCCCCCTCCTTAATAAGAAGCAGTAATCAACGTTAGGAAATCGGGTCCGCCATTGTCAAGACGCAATCCGTAATTGCGCGCAGAAACCGGCGATTGTGCCCGAGCAGACCCGTTCGCGCACCGCTCAATCGGGGGGGAGCGGTGACGGCTGGAATGCTTGGACTTCTTCTAACCACTCGCGCAGAAAATCCAGGTCTTCGCGGAGGCCGGTGGCGATGTCTTCGTCGCTCGGGCCGACGAACGGAAGCCCGCTATCGATATAGACGGTCTGCGTCATTCGGGAACTCGGCGGCAGGTGGGCAAGCCTCTCCAGACGATAGCAACCGGAGAACACGGCCAGTCCGAAAGTGCGGCGTTTGAGTCGAAAGCTGATCAACGTGACGTCAGGCCGCCGTTCGACGTCGAATTCCAGGGTGACGGTTGGATGAATCCCCAATCGTCCTTCCATCTCCCAACGTGCAACAACGCGGTCGGCCTCGCGCCGCATTAGCCGCGAACGACGAAACCAAGCGCGGTGTCCCGATGCGCGATCGAAGTCGAGCAGGAGTGCTTCGACTCGCTCGACGGATGCCGGCAGGACGCCGGCAAGCTGCCCGCCGGTAATGCCGCGCTCGGCGAGCTCTGGAAAGCACGCCGCGCTCGCCGTCGATTCCGCCAGCGGCGCCGCCAACGGCGGCGGCGCCGAAGCCAATAGCGCTGCCGCGACCGAAAGTACGATGATCGCAGCGCGTTGGATCGAGGATGCAGGCAATTGCTACACGTTCTCCGCGTTTTCCCGAACGTTGCCGTGAGGATTGTAGCAGCGCCAAAGCCGTGCGTCACACGTTTTGACGCGGCGGGTAGCTTGTACGCAAGCTACCTGCCTGCTATTCGTCGGTGCCGATGGGCGATCGCCGAAGCGGTACCCAGCGACGTCCACGAGTTCGCTTGCGGCTCCTTCGAGGACCTCATGAAGCGGTCCGGAAGCGGCGCGCCGGAGAGGCAGCCGAAGGGTAACGACGGCACGAACGAGGGCACAGGGACCGTGGGTTCGTATCACGACATTCGGCTCCCCGATGGCAGGCGCTTGGCGTTTGCGCAGTTTGGTCCTGCA
>CAZJCO010000016.1:0-18033 GCA_964544375.1 uncultured Myxococcales bacterium | reverse complement strand
TTACTTCGTCGGCCTGCCGGTGCCGGCGGCGGCCGCCGGACTGGCGAGCATCCTTTTGATGTACGATTATCTCGGACGTTCCGGCCTGCCCGACAAGCACCTGGCGTTGTTACTGGCGACTTACCTGTTGGCGGCGTTGATGGTGAGCAACATGCCGTATCCCACGTTCAAGCAGCTACGGCTGCACAAGCGACAACCGCTGTGGATTCTGGTGGTTGCGATTCTGCTGCTGAACTTCCTCATCGCGCGCTATCAGTTGGTGATCTTCCTCGGTACGGCGCTCTACATCTGCTCCGGTCCTATGGTTTGGGCGGGTCGCCGTGCTGCCGGCCTCGAGGCGCTGCCGATGCTGCCGAGCCGAGCGGGTGAGGACGCCGAGGAGAACGACGAAAGCTTGCCGGGACCGTAGGGAAGCGGCCGCGCTCGGTCTTTGTATTTCGGTTGACATCGGCGCGCGGCAGCCGCTAGGATGAAGCATCATGGTGAGCGGACGCTACCTTTGCGACCTGCCCCTTAGAAGCCCGTCCGGGGCCGGGGTCGTGGTGTAGCCGAGGCAGCGCCGCAACCGAAGGAGGCCACGGGCGGAATCGACGAGCCCGTGGCAAAAAGCGAAGGCCGCGGGTTTTCCCGCGGCCTTCGCTTTTTGCGCCGTGGGGACCCGTTGGAGGATGGAGACAATGGATCAGCAAGAAGATTGGGTCCGGATTTTCGATACGACCCTGCGCGACGGCGAACAATCGCCGGGTTGTACGATGAACGTGGAGGAGAAAATCGCGGTGGCGCAGCAGCTCGACGCGCTTGGTGTCGACGTCATCGAAGCCGGCTTCGCGGCTGCCTCGCCGGGGGATTTTGAAGCGGTCCGGCAGATCGCCAACGTCGTCGAAACCCCGGTCGTCCTGAGCCTGTCGCGGACGCGCGAAGCTGATGTGGATCGGGCGTTGGCGGCGGTCGACGGCGCGAATCATCCGGGCATCCATATCTTCATCGCAACCAGCGAACTGCACATGAAGCAGAAGTTGGCGATGTCGGAACAAGAGGTGATCGATGCGGCGGTATGGGCGGTGGAGCGTGCAAAGCGTCACTTGGACTACATCGAGTTTTCGGCCGAGGATGCGTCGCGTAGCGAGATCGATTTTCTCTGTCGGATCTTCGGTGAGGTGATCCGCGCCGGGGCGATCGTTTGCAATGTCCCGGATACGACCGGCTACGGCATCCCGCAGCAGATTCGAGAAATGTTCCGTACGCTCGGGGAGAAGACGCCTGGAGGCAAAGACGTAGTCTGGAGTGCCCATTGCCACAACGATCTCGGTCTGGCCGTGGCCAACTCACTGGCGGCTGTCGAAGGCGGCGCACGGCAGGTGGAATGCACCATCAACGGCATCGGTGAACGGGCCGGTAATACCTCGATGGAAGAAGTCGTGATGGCGCTCGAGACGCGGCACGACTACTTCGGCGTGAGCAGTCGGGTGGTGACCGAACAGATCTACCCGGCCAGCCAATTGCTGTCGCGTGTCATCGGCGTACCGATCGCGCCGACCAAGCCGATCGTGGGCGATAATGCCTTCGCGCATGAGGCCGGTATCCATCAGGACGGTGTGCTGAAAAACGTCTTGACCTACGAAATCATGCGGCCGACCGATGTCGGCCGGCCGAGCAACAAGCTGGTGCTCGGTAAGCACTCGGGCCGTCACGCCTTTGTCGATCGCCTGCGTGACTTGGGCGTCGACCTCGAACGGATCGATGTCAACGACGCCTTTGCCCGCTTCAAGGAACTGGCAGACAAGAAGAAAGAAATCTACGACGAGGATCTCTATGCCTTGAGTGCCGAAGAGTCCGGCGTCGCCGCGACGTTCGTGCTCGAAGACTTGGAAGTCAGCTCCTCGCTCGGTAGCCCGCCGCACGCGCGAGTGGTCGTCTCGATCGACGGGCAACGGCGGCAAGTCGAGTGCGCCGGTGACGGGATCGTCGATGCCTGCTATCGCGCGATCAAACAGGCGACCGGACTTGATCCCCACCTCGAGCGATACCAAGTCAAGGGCATCTCGGGTGGCACGGATGCGGTCGGCGATGTCAGCTGTCTGATTCGCATCGGCGACATCACGGTGCGCGGTCGCGGTACGCACACGGACATCGTGCTTGCCAGTGCCTACGCGTTTGTCGATGCGCTCAACCGTTATGTCTATCGAAGCGGCGGCCGTCTCGGAGAGGACGAGCGCGTGGTCGGGCCATGAGAGCGGGCGGCCGATTTCGGCGGGTCGCGATGGCGGTAGCTTTGCCGTGCGCGTAAAGGCGACGATCGAGTACCACGGGGCTGCGTATGCGGGCTGGCAGGCTCAGCCCGATCAACCGACGGTGCAAGTCGCACTCGAGAAAGCGCTCCAAGTGGCGACCCGCACGAGCGTGCGTGTGGAGGGAGCCGGCCGTACGGATGCCGGCGTGCACGCGCTCGGTCAAGTTGCCGCGTTCAACCTGGCCGACGGTGTCGATTTGTACCGACTTCGGGCCTCGCTGAACGGACTTACGGGAAACGACATCGCGGTAATCGAACTGATCGAGGTCCCGAGCGACTTCGATCCTCGCCGTCGGGCCTGGCGCAGAAGTTATCGCTATACGGTGGTCAGTGGGAGACCTCCCTCTCCGTTGCTCGATGACCGTAGCTGGCACGTTGCCCCGCAACTCGATGCGAACCTGCTCGAAAGGCTTGCCGAACAGGTTTGCGGGACGCACGACTTTTCAGCGTTTCGCGCTTCCGACTGCGAAGCTCCGACGACACGCCGTGAGGTCATGCAGAGCCAATGGCACGCGCAAGCGGGCATCCTGACCTACGACATTACGGCGACTGCCTTTCTCAAGCACATGGTGCGGGTTCTCGTCGGCACCATGGTCGACGTCGCGCTCGCCAAGATTCCCCAAACGCGCTTTGCCGAGCTACTCGCCGGCGGCGATCGCCGCCGGGCCGGCCGCACCGCGCCTGCCAAAGGCCTTACCTTGCTTTCCGTCGAGTATTAGCGCGCGGCCCGTCCGACGGAGCCTTTTCGTCCGGCGTTTTGCCTGGCGGGTCGCCCGGTCGGGGATCGTAGAAACGCTTGCCACTGAGCGCATCGGGGAGATAGTGCTGGCCGGCGGCTTCCTGCTCGCGGCCGTGCGGGTAGACGTATTTGCGGCCGTAGCCGAGGCCTCGCATGAGGCCGGTCGGCGCATTCCGCAAGTGTAGCGGTACTTCGAGTTCTCCCGATTGTCTCACTTCCTGCGACGCGGCCGTAAGCGCGCGATACGACGCGTTCGATTTCGCTGCCAGCGACAGATAGGCGACCCCATGGGCAAGGTTGATGCGCGCTTCGGGCATGCCGACGAAGTGCACGGCATCTTTTACGGCGATGGCTAGCGGCAGGGCCTGTGGGTCAGCCAGCGCGACATCTTCGCTGGCGAAGACCACCATGCGGCGTGCAATGAACAGGGGATCCTCGCCTGCCTCGAGCATGCGGGCGAGCCAGTAGAGCGCGGCGTCGATGTCGCTGCCGCGCATGCTCTTGATGAAGGCCGAGATAATGTTGTAGTGCTCTTCGCCTCCTTTGTCGTAGCGGAGGGCCCGTTGTTGCATTCCCTGTTCAACGTGAGCGAGCGTCACTCGACCGCCGCCCGCGGCGGCGGCCAGATCGACCGCGGCTTCCAGCGCCGCCAGCGCCGAACGCGCGTCGCCGCCGCTACGGTGGCAGAGAAAATCGCGAGCGTCGGCGTCGAGCGACGCTCCGGTGGCGCCCAGTCCGCGCACGTCGTCGGTCATCGCTCGGTCGATCAGGCGGCCGAGCGCGTCCTCGTCGAGCGACGCCAACACAACCACCCGGCAGCGGGAAAGCAGCGGAGCGGTAACCTCGAACGACGGATTTTCGGTGGTCGCACCGACCAGTACGATCGCGCCGGATTCGACGTGTGGCAGAAAGGCGTCCTGCTGCGCCTTGTTGAAGCGATGGATTTCGTCGACGAATAGGATCGTGCCGCGGCCTTCCAGGCGGCGGCGGTCGCCGGCGCGCGCGATGACTTCTCGAACGTCCTTGACTCCCGACAGCACCGCAGACAAGGGTTCAAAGGCGAATCCGGCGTGGCTCGCCAGCAGCCGCGCGATCGTCGTCTTACCGCTTCCCGGTGGGCCCCAGAGAACGCACGAGCGCGGCGTCCCTCCGCGCAACAGAGAGCCGAGAAAGCTTCCCTCGGCGAGAGCCTCGTCTTGGCCGACGACCTCGTCGACGTTTGCCGGGCGCATACGTTCCGCCAGTGGTGCCTGGCCTTCGGCGCGGCGCTCGAAGAGCGTCGGTTCGTCGGGTTGACGCTTGGGCATGGCGATGCAGGGCTTCCTGGCATAGGATGTCACCATGGGGCAACGCAGGGAAACGACGATCAAGCTGATCGGCATCGTCGTGCGACCACGCTCACCGTCGGTATCGCGACGGGCGCGCCGCCTGGCCGCCTGGCTCGAGCGGCGCAGTTTTGCGGTGCTCGGACACAAGGACTGGGTCGGTTCGGGCCGGCAATGGCGCATGGTCAGCCGCTCGGAGATGATGCGCGAGGCCGACCTGGTGATCGTGCTTGGCGGAGACGGCAGCCTGCTCGGCGTGGCCCGGTTGTCGAGCTCCCCGCCGGTTCCGGTGGTCGGCATCCATCACGGAGAGTTCGGCTTTCTCACCGAGTCGGACCGCGGCGGACTCTACAAGACCGTGGAGCGTATTCTCGCCGGCCCACTCCACGTGCAGCAGCGGGCGATGCTGTCGATCGTCGTGCGACGCGGCGGTCGTGTTGCGATTCGCTCGCAGGCTTTGAACGACGCCGTTGTTACGCGCGGGACCTTCTCTCGCATGCTGACGCTCGAAGCGGAAGTCGACGGCAAAACCCTCGGCGTGTACATGGGCGACGGCCTGGTGATTGCTACGCCGACGGGATCGACGGCGTACTCGCTATCGGCCGGCGGTCCGGTGGTCCAACCGTCGATGAGCGCGATTCTTCTTACGCCGATTTCTCCGCACACCCTGAGCAGCCGCCCGCTGGTGCTTCACGATCGCGCCCAACTGACGGTCTCGGTAGCGCGCGATTGCGACGACGCGGTGCTGACGCTCGACGGTCAGGAATGGTTCACTCTCGAGCGTGAGGACATCGTCGAGGTTCGGCGTTCGCGTCATCGCGCAGCGATCGTCACCGCGGCCGACGGAAGCTTCTTCGAAGTCTTGCGCCGCAAACTTCACTGGGGGGCGCGCGGCGACCAGAGCAGCCGGCGTCGCCGGCGTTCGAAAACCGACGAGGCCTAACGCCCGTTGGCCGCAGCGCCGCCATCGGCCAGCGCTTCGTGCGTGATACGGCCGATGCCGACGCCGAGCAAAGGCAGGGCGACGAGGCCCTGGGCCACCAAGGTGAGGAACTGGACGGCATTCAGCAGCAAGCCGTAGGCCAAGGCCTCCGCTTTGGGAACACCGAACAGTCCGAGCGCGATCACCGATGCGATTTGAAAGACGCCGAACATGCCGGGTGGGTGGGGCAGTGCGGTGCCCACGCCGATGGCGACGAAGACGACGAGTGCGGCCGAGAAGGGAAGCTCGAAGCCGAAGCCGAGAATCATGACGTAACTCGACAGCACCGGCAGGAACCAGAGCCCCAAGGTTGCAGCGAAGACGGTCGCCACCAGCCGGCGGTTGGGCAAAATGTCGAGCCCGGCGCGGGCCGATCGGAGTACGGAGAGCAGCTTTTCTCTCGCCGCGGCCGGCAGCAGGCGACCGATCGACGCCGAGACGACGGCTTCTCCGCGCAGCCAGAAGCCGACGACCAAGGTGGCGAGCAAGGCGAACGCGGCAAGGCTGGCTTCGGAAGCCTTGGTTGCCCACGCGGGGAGATCGTTGGTGAGCAGCGCGAGGTGGATGAACAGTACCAACGCCGCCGTGTCCATCATCTTCTCGAACACCCAGTTGCCGACGATCGCAGCGACTTCCAAACCGGATTTCCACGATAACAGAAGAGGCCTTACCGGTTCGCCCAGGCGGGCTGGTAGCACGTTGATCATCATGTAGGCGACGGCGATGACTTCCCAAAGCAAAGCGAATGGCAGGCGGGCAAGCGGTAGTAGTTCCAGGCGCCAGCGTACGGCGCGCGCCACCTGAATGGTGAGACTGATGGCGACGGCCGGTACGAGGTAGCGTAGGTCGAAGCGTTCGAGCGCCTCGAGTAGATCGTCGAGCGCCACTTGGCGTGCCGCCAGATACAAGCAGATGGCGCCAAGTGCCAGCGTCAGGCCCAGGTTGCGGGCCAAACGGCCGCGCTTCACGCTTGCAGGATCCGCTTCGATTCGACCTTCCCGCCCTTGGCGATCTGGTAGAGGATCGGTACGCCGGTTCCGATTTCGAGCGCGACGACTTCTTCTTCGCTCAGTCGGTCGAGGTCCATCACGATTGATCGCAGGCTGTTCCCGTGGGCCGAGACGATGATCGTCTCGCCGCGCTCGAGATCCGGCAAGATGCGTTCGTGAAAGTAGGGCAGCGTACGCTCGGCCGTGTCTTTCAGGCTTTCGCCGCCGGGCGGACGCACGTCGTAGCTGCGACGCCACAGGTGGACCTGCTCGTTTCCGTATTTCTCCGCTGTGGCTTTCTTATTGAGGCCCTGGAGGTCGCCGTAGTGACGCTCGTTGAGCGCTTGGTCCTCGATTACCGGCAGGTCACTCTGAGCGAGCTGTTCGAGGATGATCCGCAGCGTTTCCTGTGCACGCTGGAGGTCCGAAGTGTAGGCCTTGCTGAAGCGCAGACCGGTTTCCTTGAGCAGCTCGCCGGCGCGCTGAGCCTCGGCCCGCCCGTCTTCGGTGAGCTCCACGTCGGTCCAGCCGGTGAAGCGATTCTCGAGATTCCACTGCGATTGACCGTGACGAACAAGTACGAGGTTTGCCATAATCCCTAAAAGTTTATGTTTAGCAGGCGGTACTTCCAACTCGGCGCTGCCTGGTCTGCGACGCGGCGACGCGCCGTCGTTGTTTTCCCCCCGGTTAGCCGCAGCGACGGACCGCCAGCGGCCGGGCGAACGGCGTCTGGCGGCAACGCAACCCCCGGCCGGGTCGGGCGGTAGCGCTGTCGCCGGCGGGCGGCGGTTGTCCGCAGCGCCGAAACTTAGTAGCATACCACTCGCTTCTGGGGCCGTAGCTCAGCTGGGAGAGCGCTTGACTGGCAGTCAAGAGGTCGGGAGTTCGATCCTCCTCGGCTCCACCACTTTCTTCCCTATTTCCTCGGGATGCGCGGCGTCACCGGGTTCCCGAAATCAGGCGGGAATCCGGCGCCGACGCACAAACAATCCCCCGATCGGGTAGGCCGAGGCGGCTTTCCCATTGACACGAGGCCTGCCGGCGCCGTATGGTTACCGGTGCTTTCTCGGTCCGGATTTCGCGGACGAGCCGGTTGCCGGTTCGTGCCGGTTCCCGGCAGGACGACCGTTGTCTCAGCGGCTGCGCGGACGGCGGTTGCGGCCTTCAGATTGAGGAGAATGACAATCATGAGTAAGCCCCAAACCTACCCGACAGCCCGCCTGACGATTGCCGTCGTTGCATTCGGCTTGATGGCGGCCCTGCTCGTACCCTCGTCGTCGCAAGCGACCGCCGTTGCCCTGCGCGATCCGGCCTTCAATCTGCCGCACATTTGCGCCGACACGGACGTGAACGCGGCGAGGCAAGAAGGGTTCGAAGCAGCCCGTGACCGTATCGGACAGTTCTTGCTGATCATGAACGTCGCGCGCGGGACCTTGCACCGAGCGATCGGCAACCTCGGCATTCCGATCGATGATGACGTTGAAGCGCGCCGCGGCGGCTACTCCCGTGCGGAGTACGCCAGCATGTACAATCATCTACCGTCCGACGCGCGCGACATCATCCTGGCTTATAGCGAGGGCGTGAACGACGCCATCGGTGAAATGATGACGGGCTCGGGCGCTCTCGACCCGCCGCTCGAGTTCCTCTTCTTCAAGCAGAACGCGGTTGCCGGCAAGGACAACCTCTTCGGCAACAAGAGTACGCTGACCCAGGGAGAAGGCGCGGACCCCTTCTATCAGCCGATTGGGCCGGGCCTTCCCGGCGGTTTTCAGTTCACCCCGGAACTGGCAATGGCGTTCGCTGTCCTGCAGATCCGCGATTTTGGCTTCGAGGCCTGGGACGAGATCGGTATGTCGCAGGCACTCAGCGATTTGATTGCCCAATACGGCACGACGACAGGCACGCAACTTTGGGACGACCGCTACTGGACCAATGATCCACTGGCGCCGGTGTCGGTTCCGGATCCGCGCGCGCCCGGATTTGGCGGAGCGCTTTCCAAGGCCGAACCGAAAGGCCTGACGAGCGAAGAGAAAGTCGAAGTGGCCAAGATGGTCGACCGCATTCAAGACAAGATCTTGGGACGCGTTCGGCTTCCGGGTTATCCTAAGCGCGATTACGTCAAGGCGATGGAGCCGGTGCTGCTGGCCCGCGCCGAGCGCGAGCGGCGCGCCCGCGAGTGGAGCGCTTGGCCCGCGCTCGGCAGCTATGCGGTGATGGTTGCGCCGGGGCGCTCGGCCACCGGCAACCCGTGGATCGGCGGCTTTCCGCAGACCGGCATTCAGACGCCGTCGCTGATGCACTACATCGAGATTCGAGGCGACACGATTCGCGGCAACGGCATGGGCTTCGTCGGCGGCCCCTACGCGTTGATCGGCCACACCGACACGCTGGCCTACACCAGCACGACGGCGCACCTGAAGGTCATCGACCGCTACATCGAGACTTTGGTCAACGGCGACTTCAACCTCTTCAAGTACAACCACCACGGCACGACGGCCGACATGGCCAAACGGATCGAGCTGGTCTACCGGCCCAACGGCGGTCCGCTGCAACTGCCGGTGTTCCGCACGAACGTGGTGTGCTCGACCAACGGCTGCACGGGTGGCGACCGCCCGGTAGAGGCCTTCGCCGGCGACGTGGCCGGTACCGCCGAGAGCGCCACCGCGGTGACGCTGACCGACACCGACGCGCCGCTGGCGCCGGCCACCTTGGGGGGCGGTTACGTCGCCATCGTCGACGGCACGGGTGCCGGGCAGATGCGACAGATCGCGAGCAACACGGCCGACACGATTACGATCAACGTGGCGTGGGCGACCACGCCCGACAACACGTCGGAGTACGTGGCTGCCGCCGCGGGCAACCCGATCACCGCAGTCGTCTTCAGTTCGCCGGTGTGGCTCGAAGAGGGGACCGCAGCCGTTGGGTGGAGTTTGTTCCAGAAGTCGCAGTCCGTGATGGACATGCGATCGGCGGTTCGGCTCGTGCCCTCGACGCACAATTTCCTTGCCGGAGACAACCTACCGTTCAACGGCGTCGGCACGAACAGCGGCAACGGCAACATCCTGTACTCGACCAGCGGCTTCAAGCTGGTGCGGCAAAACGGCCTCGACTCGCGTCTGCCGCTCGACGGCACGGCGCCCGATCCGTTCTCCGTCGTTAGCGGCGTGGTTGGTTCTGCCGCGCCGAACTCGCTGACCGACACCGGCGCCTTTACCAGCAAGAACCTTGCGTCGTCGGCAATCAACTTCACCTACGACAATCCGGACAACAACGGCTCGGAGTACATCGTCGTCATCACGGCCGGCGACGGATCGCACCAGAGTCGTCGGATCCAGTCCAACACGAACGACACGTTGACCCTCGAGCACGACTGGGGCGTGGTTCCTTCGGCCGGCGATACGTACGCCGTCTACGAGATCTGGGCGATGCCCGAGGCGATGAACCCGGCCGAGGGCTTCACCGCTCAGTGGAACAACAAACAAAGCGTGGCCAACGATGTGATGCTCTCGCGCAACGGTCGTAATCAGCGCGTAGAGCTGATCCTCGAGCAGCTCTCGCTCGACAGTTCGATTACGCGCGACGACATCCGCGACCTGAACAAGTTCGTTGCCGGCGTGCGGGAGCCCGGAACGCCAGGCCGCTACCTGATGAGCCGCGTGCAGCAGGCACTCGCGGCCCACGGGGACTGCGGAACGATCGACGACGAGCTGATCGCCGCGACGAACTTCCCCGAGCGCGGCCGCGAGTACGAAAATCCCTTGGTCGTCGGGCCTGCCGGGGAGCCGGTGGCGACGGCTACGGCTTCGCGGTCAGCGGATTACATCAAAGGTTGGGCCACGCAGTTGGCCAACGACATCTACGCCGATGAGTACGATCCCGCCGGTATTTCCAAGCTCGCTAGCGACAAGGCGATTGGCTGGGTGCTGCACGCGATCGACGCCGCAGCCGGCGATGTGCCGGGATCTTACGTCAACGCCTACGCCGGAGACTACTTCAACGGCGCCGACTGGGAGCAGGTCGTCCACGACAGCTTCTGTACCTACGTAGCCGCTAATCCCTCGGTGGGTACGAAGAACCGCCCGATGCGCACCTACAACCACCCCCTGGCCGCACTGCCGTGCCAGGTCAACTGCGCTACGCCGATCGACTTCGATCCCACGCCGCTCGGCAACCGCGGAACCTGGGAGGAGATCATCGAGGTCGGTCCGACGGTTACCGGCGAGTTCATCTATCCGCTCGGCCAGAGCGGGCACATCGACGGGCAGCCGGCCGGCTTCTTCGGCGACGACGTGCATCAGACGATACACACCCAGACCTTGCAGCCGCTGTGGCGCGACTGGCGCTTTGCGCCCATGTTGCACGTTTGCGAAGACGTCAGCTTCGGGGTCGACGAAGACGGCGATACCGATGATGACGGCGTACTCGACGGCTTCGAGAAGTGGTACTACGGCGGCAGCCTGGCCAACGACGCGGCATCCGACACCGACGGCGACGGCGCGGACTTGGCGACCGAGTACCGTTGGGGAAGCGATCCGACGCTGGCCGACACGGACGGCGATCTGACGCCCGACGGAAACGATGTTGCTCCGCAAGACCGGCTCTGCGTGCAGGGTACCCTCAAGAAGCTCAGCGTTAAGGACAAGTCGGATCCGGGCAAGGACAAGGTCATCGCCAAGTGGGAGATACCGCTGCACATATGCCTTGGCGGAGATTTCAAGACGCCTTGCACGACGGACGCCGATTGCGGCGGTATCGGGCTCTGTAAGCGTGTGAACCTGAACCCGCAGCGCGATCCGATTCGCGTCCTTGCGGCCGACGACACGCCACTGTTCGACGCCGAGGTTCCCGTCGCAAAACTGATGTGGAAGAACAAGAACGGGCTGAAGTTCAGCTACAAGGACAAGGATGCGGTGAACAGTTCGGTCGCCAAGATCAAGGTGACGCTGAACGAGAAGAAGGATTCGGTGAAGCTCCTCTTCCTGGCCAAGAAGATGGACTTGGCCGTAGGGCCGGATGCGGCCGAGGGCGTGGTCGGTATGTCGATCGGCGCGCGCTGCTTTATGGAGACGAGCACGAACTGCAAGAACAAGCCGGGCGTCCTGGCCTGCAAAGCGCAGCCGTAGCCGGCCGCTTCGGTTTTTCGCGGGCGGGGTTTCCCGCCCGCAAGGCCGGCTCGTAAGAGCAATGAGGCCGCGCTTCCTTCGGGGAGCGCGGCCTTTTCGCGTTACGGCTTTTACGTCGCGTGCAGAGCGACAATAGGCTAAACTGGTAGGACTGAGGAGCGGCCCCTCGGTGCGGCGGAACGCTGCGGGCGGAGGTGCTGAGAGGGATGATCGGTCGCAGGCTTTTGCAGCTTTCCTTTGCCATTGTCGTGGCGGCGCTTGCCATCGGGCTCTATCTGCCGTCGCTCAACAACCCTCTTATCTGGGACGACCCTGGGCACGTCGAACTCGCGCGTGATGTACCGCTGAGCGATCTGTTCGGCAGGGTGGGCGCCTACCGGCGGCCGATGGTGCTGCTTTCTTATCGTGCGCAGTCGGCGATGGGTCTCGGCGATGCGCGTTCGCTCCACGCCGCCAACGCCGCCATGCATGGCGCCAACAGCTTTCTGCTTGCCACCTTGCTGATGCGGCTGGGCGGCGGCGTGATGGTCGCCAGCGCTGCGGCGCTGTTGTTTGCGTTTCATCCGATCCAATCGGCCGCCGTCGGCTACGTTTCGGGACGTACCGATCTGCTGATGCTTTTCTTTACACTGATTGCTCTGCACCTGGCTTGCGGCGAGCACCGCGCCTTGCGTACGCGTCTGAGAGGCCCCGGCGTGACGTTTCGCGAGCGCTTTACGGGGCTGTCCCTCGGTGTGGTGCGTGCGTCGCTGATGGGTGCCGCGATCGTCGCCGCCACGATGTCGAAGGAGCCGGGCATGCTGGCCGGGCCGCTGGCGGCCGGACTGCGCGTCGCGACGTACCGTCCGTCCTGGCGTAAGGTCGATTACCTGGTGTCGGCCGCCTGTGTTGCCACCGCGTTTGCCGTCGTCTTCGGACTGCCGCACGCGGCGGTGGAGACTCCAGCCGTCGGCTGGATGGTGCGGCTACGAGATGCCGGGACCACCTTCATTACGTTTGTGCAGTTGATTACCGTACCGACCGAGTTTCATCTCGACCGTCTGACCGCCGTCGGACCGGCGCCTCTGGCGATCGGCGGTGCGATCGTGGCGCTTTCGATGATTACCGGGGTGATCGGTTTTACCCGCGATCCGACGCTCACTCGGTTCTGCGTGTTCGCCGTGGCGCTGCTGTATTTGCCGGCGAGCAACCTGATCCCCGTCTACCCGGCGATCGCTTCGACTTGGGTGTTCACGCCGGAGCACTTCATGTATGTTCCGCTGGCCGCGCTCGCGCCTTTGGCTGCTGCATTGACTTATCGCTTCTTGAACCGGCTGTTCCGTGCGTTCGGCAAGCCGGGCCAGCTTGCGGCCGCACTTGCGGTGCTCGTGATCGCTTCGAGTTTGTCGGCTGCGATGTCCGAGGAGATCGTCGCTCGTCAAGAGCAGCTAGCCGATGCCGAAACGGTCTACAAAAACACCTTGGCCCACTCGCCAAGTCCGCGTGCGTGCTTCAACCTCGGCAATCTGCTGATCGAGCGCGAGGCCTACCAGGATGCGGCGTCGGTCTATCGTCGCTGTGCCGTGCTGAGCCCGAAGGATGCCGGCGTCTATGTGCAACTCGGGGTGACCTTGCAGAAGACCGGTGACCCGGTCCGCGCGCGCATGGCCTACGCCACGGCGTTGCAGCTCGAACCGGAAAACGCGGTGGCCTGGAGCAATATGGCGAGCCTCGACGCCTCACAGGCCAAGTACGACGAGGCGCGCAAGAAGTGGAATCGGGCGCTCGAGATCGATCCCAAGCTCGCGCCCGCCCGCGAGGGTCTGGCCAAGCTCGCCCGGGCCCGGCATGCGGCGCGCTAACCCCACGTTTCGTCCCCCAAACACCTGCAAAAACAACCAGTTGCTAAAGGGGCTTATCCCTGTCAAGCCTCGGCGGCGCGTTTGAACTCGCGCACCGAGTCGGCGAGGGCCGAGCGCTCGAAACCGCGTCGGATGGGGCCGGGAACCCAAAAGCCGATGTCGATTGCCTGCGCGCAGGTTGCCTCGGTGAGTTCGGGTTCGAGCCTTACGAAGTCGTAGCTTCCTTCGATGTCATTGACGTCGCCGCGCGCAAGTTTCCAGGTGAGCCGGCTGGGACGCTCGCCGCGGTAGTCCAGGGTGTAGGAAATCGAGCGAACCACCATGTGTAGCTGGTATCGCACCGTCCAGAGACCGGCTTCGGGATCGGATTGCTCAACTTCGGCATCCTCGATTCCGGAAAACCACTGCGGGTACTTCGCGAAGTCGGTAATTGTATCAAAGCATCTCTCGGCCGACGCCTGAACGACCTCGGTATGCGACTGCATTTCCATTGGGCGGCTCCTCGTTGGGGTCCTATCTAATGGCATCGGGCACCCGCCCTTGTCAACGGCGATCCGGAGAGTCGATGCGCAGGTGCGTAAGCGGCGCTCCTCGGTGTTGACGACCGCTGGCGCCTGTGGCCGTATGACTGTTGGCAATGGCGCGAGCACACGACAGGATCCTGGTTTTGGGCACGAACGAGATGGCCGCCGACGCCGCCGGGACCTTGGCCGAGCGCCGCGGCGAGGCCCCGGGCGAGAGCGTCAGGCTGACGGGCAGCAACTGCGGCGCGAACGGCCGATATCGCCTGGCCCTTCGCGAGCGTGGCGCGTCGCGGCGCCTGGCCGACATCCTCGCCGACGCTAGCCCGACCGTGTTGGTGCAACTGGCAGTATCCGAATCGGCTACCCAACCACGCCGCAGCGGTCGCTACGATACGGTAATCGCCGACACCGTGACTGCGGCCGTGCGATTGTGGCAAGCGCGCGGCGGCCAACCGCGCCGCTTGGTCGTACTGTCGTCAACCGTGGTTTACGGACTGGCCCGCTCGAGTCCGTTGCTGTTTCACGAGTCCGACGACGACGGGCCGGCCGAACTCGGCGCCGATACACGCTACGGTCGTTGGGCCGCCGAAATGAAACGTGCCGAGCGCAGCTACGGCGAACTTGCCGCCGACCTGCGGCTACGCCTGACTCTTTTGCGCTCGGCACCGGTCGTCGGCGGACCCCTGTCGAGTCCCGTGAACGAGTTTCTGGCGTCGCCCGTTGCCGTGCGCGTTATCGGTTACGATCCGCCGGTGCAGGTGGTGCACTACCGCGATTTGCTCGAGGCAATCGTGCTGGCGGTCGAGCAGGGCCCGTCGGAGACCCTCAACATCGCTAGCCGGGGAGTCGTCCCGCTGTCCCGGCTCGGCGCGCTTGCCGGGCGCGTCGTGTTACCGCTGCCGAGAGTCGTAGCCGCGATCGCCGCAGCCGATGCCGTAACGACCTCGGCGCTGGCCTGGCGCTGCGTCGCCGACGATCGGCGGGCGGCGCAAGTGTTGGGATTTCTACCGGCGTATTCCGCCGAGGAGGCCGTTCGTGGCTGAGATTCGTCCCATCCGCTGGCGCAAAGGGACGCTGCTCCTACTCGACCAGCGCAAACTTCCGCGCCGTGAAGTCGAAGTCGAGTGCCACGGCGTTCGAGAGACGGCGCGGGCAATCCGCCAAATGGTCGTACGCGGCGCGCCAGCTATCGGTGTTGCCGCGGCCTACGGCCTGGCCGCCGAAGCGCGACGCTTTCGCGACGGTCGCGTACGTCAAGACTTTGAACGTGCGGCGCGCCTACTAGCACGGGCGCGGCCAACCGCGGTCAATCTTCTCTGGGCCATCGACAGGCAGCGAAGCGCACTGGCGGCCTTGCCTGCCGGCGCCTCGGCCACTTCTGCCGCGAAACGACTCGAGCGCCAAGCGGCGCGGATGATGGCGCAGGACATCGCGGTCAATCGTGCGATCGGCAAGCACGGTGCGCGTGCCATCCGCCGGAAGGGAGATCTCCTGACCCACTGCAACGCCGGCGCGCTGGCCACCGCCGGCTATGGCACGGCGGTGGGAGTCCTGCGCGCCGTCTGGGAATCGGGCCGGCGCTTCCAGGCTTGGGCTACCGAAACCAGGCCCTATCTGCAGGGCGCGCGTTTGACCTCGTGGGAACTGCTGCGCCTGGGGATTCCTGTGACGCTGCTTACCGACTCGATGGTCGGGCACTTGATGACGCAACGGCGCTTGGCGGGGGTCGTTGTCGGCACCGACCGTACGGCAGCCAACGGCGACGTTGCGAACAAGATCGGTACCTATGCCATCGCCGTACTCGCGCGCCGGCACGGCGTTCCCTTCTTCGTCGCCGCCCCGACCTCGTCGATCGATCTTGATTGTCCCGACGGTTCTTGCATCCCGATCGAGTACCGGGACGAACGGGAAGTCACGCACATTGACGGCAAGCGCGTCGCGGCCGCAGGCGTGAGCGTGTTCAACCCTGCCTTCGACGTAACGCCGGCCGAACTCGTCAGCGCCATCATCACCGAGCATGGCGTGGTGCGTGGCGACTTTGAGCGTGGTTTGGCTCGCGCGGTCGGCAAAGCCGAAAAGCTCCGCCGCGGCTCGGCTGCTTGAATCAGCCGATCAGTGTTCGGTGACCCTGAAGGAAGGGTACCCCGTCGCCTGTAGCCGTGCTTTCAACCCGAGACTGTCGTCCGCCGATCGGAACCGCCCGACGCGCACCCGGTAGAGCGGTTCCCCGCCCGATTCCACGGTGCTGATGTAGACGTCCGAGAAACTGCGGGCGAGCTTGCGCTGCAAGGCGTGCGCGCTCTTTAGGTTACGGAAAGCGCCGACTTGTAGGGACGACCAGGGCTTTGTGATGCCGGCTACGCTCGGCGTCGTCGGCGCAGACTTGGTGGCCGGCGAGGGCGTCGGCGCCGGCTTGCCCGGCAAGACTTCTTTCTTCAGCGACTCGACCGAGGAAGACGGCGACTTGCGGTCGGCCTCGGCGGCTCGGTCGCTCGTCGTGCGCTCGTTACCGGGGGCGAGCTTTTCTTGGCCTTTCTTCGAAGCGCCGGTGCCGTTCGTCGTTGCGGTCGTCGCCGGGGAGGCCGAGCTTCCGGCCGGCGAAGACTCGGTGGGCCGGCGAGGAGGCTTGATTTGAACCTCGTAGGGGCGGTTCGGGAGGAACGTCTCTCGCGGTGTGCCCCGTTGTTCGGCCAAACGAAGTTCGGGCGACGCCGCGCGCGCCTTGCGGTCGCGCAGTCCATCGAGGTGCACGACGTTGGCCTCGACCGCGTCCGAACGCTGTCCGGCCATCTTGATCTGGGCCGCGGCGATGATCAGTGCGAGTGCGACCAGCGCGGCGGCCGCCGCCGATACCGTCGTACGCGTGACCCGCACGGTAGAAAGACGGGCGACCTCGCTCGCAGGCCCTGCGTAGACGGCGGCCGCCTCATCGACGATTTCGTAGCTCACGGTAGAAGCCCCGGCTTCGGCCGCCCGCATGAGAGAGCCTCGCGCGAGCGTAGCGGCTACTGCAATGCTGCCGCGCGAGTGCCGCGCGATCGCCGTCATCGTCAGTGGCGAGAAGATCGCCGTCGGATCCGGCGCGCCGCTGCTTTCAAGGCGTTCTGTCAGGTAGTCGGCGATCTCGTCCGGCGACAGCGGCCCGGTTTCGATCCGCGTTGCCAGACGGCTGGCGAGCGAGCCGAGCGTGCGGGCCTGGAGCGTGAGCAACAGGCGAGAGCGGCCGACCAGAATCAGCTGCACGACCGTGTGCGCGTCGGGCGCGATGTTGATCGCGCTAAAGAGTTCGTTGAGTTGACCGGCGGTTGCCAGGTGGGCGTCGTCGACGACGCAGACGATCGAGCGTCCACTCTCTCGCGCCCGCTCGATCAGTTCGAGCAGTGCGGCGCGCTTGCGAGTTGCCGAGAAGCCGCCTTCCAGAGGCTCGCGTGAACGCAGCAGCGCATCGATGACCGAAACCGGCGCGCAGTGCGCAGCCGATACCGTCGCGTGTACGCAGACCTCGGTGCGCGAGAGCACCGAGCGCACCAGGGTGCTCTTGCCCGATCCGGCCGGGCCCGTAACCACGACGAAGCCTCGCTGCTCTCCAAAGGCCCGCTCCAGTCGCAGCGAGAAGACTCCGAAGCGTGCGCCGTAGTAATAACGAAAGCGCTCGCCGGAGGCATCGAACGGATCGTCCGTGAGTCCGAAATGCGTGTGCCAGCCGTTCATGTTTGCATCCTTTTGCATCTCGCGCGGCGATCGCGCAAACCCTTTGGCAACGGTGCCTGATACTTACAACGACTGGACCTTCCACGTCAAAGCGCTAGGCACAGGGCGTGCGCTGCGCACCTGCTGGCGAGAGGCGCCTATCCGGCCAGGGAAGAAGCGAGTTTGCGATGCTCGACCGCGCCGATGACCGAAGGATCGAAGCCGATGCGGCGTAGTCGCCCGATCCGGCGGAGCAGCTTGCGACGGCGCCGGTCGGAGTTTTCCAACGCTGCAGGCGAAAACTCTCTGCCTCGGATCGCCTCTTCGATCGCTTCTGCGGCGGCACGAACGTTGCGCGCACAGCGGCAGACCATGACCAAGTCGCTGCCGGACACAAGGGCCGCGGACGCAGCGGCAGACGCGCGGATACTGGGTGGCGGCGAGCCGGCGCCCCCTCGGAACGACCGTCGGCGGCGGCATGGCGCAGTTGGGGCCCGAGGGTGTGACCTCGTTCTTCAACATCGGGACGC
>CAZJCO010000015.1:0-18685 GCA_964544375.1 uncultured Myxococcales bacterium | reverse complement strand
AGGCATCACAGACACGCTGCCGGTGCCGTCACTGCCATCTCACTCCCGTGAACGGAATCCAACTGCTTGAGGCCGAGGGACAGTAGCTCGGCGCCGACGTCGATGTTCAGCACTACGGCCTCGACCTCGTCGCCCTTCTTCAGCAACTCCGAGGGGTGACGCACCTTCTTCGTCCAGTGCATGTCCGAGACATGAATCAGGCCGTCGATTCCTTCGGCGACGTTCACGAATGCACCGAAATCGGTAAGACTGGTAACCTTGCCACGCAGGGCAGAACCGACCGGATGCTCAACCGGCAGCAACTCCCACGGGTTCGGCGAGACCTGCTTGAGTCCCAGAGAGATTCGCCGGTTCGCGGGATCGAGCGCGAGCACGACCGCGTCCACCTCGTCTCCCACCGAAACGATTTTTGAGGGGTGGGTAACACGCGACGTCCACGACATTTCAGAAACGTGAACCAGGCCCTCGACGCCCGACTCGATTTCGACGAAGGCGCCGTAATCGGTCAGACTGACGACCGTCCCGTGCACCCGGCTACCGGGAAAGAGACGCTCGGCGATCGTCAGCCATGGATCATCTTGCAACTGCTTCATGCCGAGAGAAATGCGGTCATTCTCGGCGTCGTATTTGAGAACCACCACCTTGACGACGTCGCCTGGCGACACAACCTTGGAGGGGTGCGCCACGCGACCCCAAGCCATGTCTGTCACGTGCAACAGTCCGTCGATCCCCCCGAGATCGACGAAGGCACCGTAGTCGGTAACGTTCTTTACCGTGCCCTCGATAATGACACCCTCTTCGAGCACTTTGAGGGTCTCGCTCTTGAGGGACTCGCGCTCCTTCTCCAGCAGCATCTTGCGGGAAACGACGACGTTGCCTCGCGAGCGATTGCACTTGATGACGACAAACTCGTGGGTTTCGCCGACGTAACGCTCGAGCCCCCGTCCCGGCCGAATGTCGACGTGCGAGCCGGGAAGAAAAGCGGATACACCGATGTCTACCTTGAGACCGCCTTTTACTCGGCCGACGATCGAGCCTTGGATCGGGGTCTCGTTGCGGTAGGCGTCTTCGACGCGCCGCCAGACCGCCGACAGCCGGGCGCGGGCGTAGGATAGTTGAACCTGCCCGTTCTCGTCTCCGACGGACTCGACGTAGACCTCGATTTCGTCGTCTTTGGCGACCTCCGCCTCACCGCCGGCATCGACGAACTCGCGAAGCGGGATGATACCCTCCGACTTGTAGCCAATATCTACGGTAACGTTTTCCTGATCGACCGCGAGCACTCGGCCCTTGACGATCTCCCCTCTCTCGATCTGGCTGGACTCCAAGCTCGCTTCAAAAATTTCCTCGAAGCTCTGTGCGTCCTCCTGTCCGTTCGCTTCGCGATCAGCAGTCTCCTCTAACATGTAAAAAAAAAGTCCTCCTGGTTAGCGTCGCCACGGCGGCGCCAGCCAGACGCATATCGTTCCCGGGCGGCCGTTTCAAGGGAAAACGTCGATTTTTCAAATCAATTCGTCCGACCACGTTTCCGCGCGGCATCGACGATCCGGGCCACCACCTGCTCGATTGACAGCGCCGTAGAGTCGATCCGGAGGGCGTCCTCGGCGGGCCGCAACGGAGCAACCTCGCGCTCACTGTCGCGCTGGTCGCGCTGCGCCATTTCACGCCGGATCCGATCGTAGGCGGGCCCTTGCAAGCGCGTCCCGAGTTCTGCAGAACGCCGCCGGACGCGCTCTTCAGGAAGTGCATCGAGGAACACCTTCAGGTTCGCATCAGGAAAGATGACGGTACCCATGTCGCGGCCCTCGGCAACTGCCCCCGGCGGCCGCACGGCAGCCCGTTGCAGGCTCACGAGAGCCTCTCGTACGGGCGCGAAGCGCGACGCCTTTGAAGCGGCGTTACTCACGTCCTGAGAACGAATCGCTTCGGAGACATCTTTGCCGTCCAGTAGAATGCCTCCGGCCTGCTCGGAGGGAACGATGCGACGCCGCCGCGTGAGCCGCGCGAGCCCTTCGGCATCGTCTAGGTCGACGCCTTCCTCGAGCGCGGCGAATCCCACGCCGCGATACAAAGCCCCGGAGTCCAAATAGTGCAGACCGAGCACTTCGGCTACTCGACGCGCGACCGTCGACTTGCCAGCACCCGCAGGTCCGTCGATCGCAATAACGAAACAGTCCCGGTTCATTGTGCGATTTTCCTCATCGTTCGCTCGAAGTCCGGGAAGGACACCGCGGCGGCTTCCGCCCCGCGCACCGTCACCCTTTTAGAGCTAGCCAAGGCCGCGACATAAGCGGCCATAGCGATCCGGTGGTCGCCCGCGCTGTCGATCTCCACGCCGCCGCGAAGCTGGCCGCCCTCGATGACCATACCGTCTTGTTTCTCGCACACCGCGGCACCCAACGAGCGCAGCAGGCTCGCGGTCGTGGCGATGCGGTCGCTTTCTTTGACCCGCAACTCGGCGGCATCCCGAATCGTCGTCTTTCCCTCGGCGCAGGCAGCAACCACCGCCAACACCGGAAGCTCGTCGATGGTCGCGGGAATTTCACCGCCGCCGATTTCGGTGCCGGCCAGCCTCTTAGATCGCAGCGCCACATCCCCGACTTCCTCCCCACCGCTGCTACGGCGCCGGCGGACCTCGATGTCGGCGCCCATCCTTTCAAGCACGCCGAGGAAACCGGTACGTGTAGAGTTGAGACAGATCTCTTCGACCACCAGTTCCGAGCCATGCACCAGCGCCGCTGCACAGAGAAAGAACGCGGCCGAGGACGGATCTCCGGGAACGGCGAAATCGGTCGCCTCCGGTATCGCGGCGCCCTCCAGGGAAACGCCGCCGGCGATGCGCCGCAGGGGGACGCCCATACTGGCCAACATTCGCTCGCTATGATCGCGCGACGGATGCGGCTCTTCGACGACCGTCGATCCCTCGCATTGCATTCCCGCCAGCAGCAGGGCTGTCTTCACTTGCGCACTGGCGACCTCGAGACGAAAATGCCCTCCCCTAAGGGATCCGCCATCGATACGGATCGGCGCATGCCCATCGACCGTTTCCAGCTGGGCGCCCATACAACACAATGGCGCCGCAACTCGCTCCATTGGACGTCGCCGCAAAGAGGAGTCCCCATCGAGCACCGACGAGAACCGCTGCCCGGACAGCAGACCGCAGAGCAGGCGCATGGTGGTACCGGAGTTTCCGCAGTCGATCGCCGTCTCCGGCGCCGATAAACGCATCGCACGACCGACGATGCGGCAGTCCTTGCCCGAGACGTCGACCTCCACGCCCAAGGCTCGCAACGCCGCGATCGTCGAAGCGACATCGCGGCCTTCCGGCAGGCCGCTCACCCGTCCACGTCCCCGCGAAATCGCGTTGAACAACAATGCTCGATGCGCGATCGACTTGTCGCCGGGAACGCGCACTCGTCCGACCAAGGGAGCGCGGGCCGGATCGACCGTCCAACGATCCGCCATCACCCGTCCGTCTTCTTCTTGAACGCTCGGCCGCGTTCGAAAAGCTCGGCGATCGCCTCACCGTCGGCCTCGCGCACGGCCCGCGTCAAGTCTCGCCAGTGCTGAGAAAAGGCTTCCATCGCGGCGACGATCGCCGGACGGTTCAAATTTGCGATCGCCAACCACATCGCCGTGTCGCTGGCGGCAATCCTCGTGGTATCGCGGAAACCCGCTCCCGCCAGTTCGGCCACTTGGGCGGCGCACGGATCTTCTCCGGCGGTGGCCGACAGACAAGAAGCGACCATCTGCGGCAGGTGGCTGGACACCGCAACAACCGCGTCGTGACGTTCGGGCTCGATTTCGAGCACCCGCGCGCCCAACGCCCTCCACAGGTCGGCGACGGTGGAAACCGCAGCGGCCGCGTTCTCCGGCGTCGGCGTAAGAACGACGACACAATCGACGAAAAGGTCGGCGTCGGCAAGAGCGGCCCCGCTCGAAACGCCACCGGCCATCGGGTGGGCGCCAACAAAACGGCGGGCAACCCCAAGTTCACGCGCGCGGCGGCAGAGCGGTGCTTTGACGCTGCCGACGTCGGTAACAATCGTCGACTCGCCCAACGCCGGCGCAATTTCGCCGAGGAGGTCGAGACAACTGTCGACGGGCGCCGCCAACACGATCAGATCGGCTCCTTCGACCGCCGCCGCGGGATCGTGACTGATCTCGTCGATCAGACCCGCAGCCCGCGCCGTTTCGAGATTGGCGCGTCTGCGTCCAACGCCGACGACCCGATCGAGCAGGCCTCGCCGCCGCCCGGCGGCCGCGAAGGAGCCGCCGATCAAGCCGGTGCCGATAATCACGGTTTTCGCTATCCGTCGCGCCGTCATTCGATCTCCCCCATGACCTCGGCCAGCGCGTCCAGACAGCGGAAATTCTCCTCGGCCGTACCGAATGTCACGCGAATCATCGACTCGAGCCGATAAGCCGCCATCGGACGCACGATCACCCCCCGCCGCAGGAGCTGCTCGCTTACCCGGCCACCGTCTCCGACATCGATCAAAACGAAATTCGCCTGCGACGGCACGTAGCGCAGGCCCAACGTCTCGAGCCGGCGCGCAAACGCCCGACGACCCTCGCGCACGAGCTGCCGCGAGCGTTCGAGGTGTGCCTCGTCATCGATCGCTGCGAGCGCGGCGACCTGTGCCAAGCTATTGACGCTGAACGGTGCGCGCAGACGCGCCAACGCGTCAATCAGCAAAACCGGCCCGACGCCGTAGCCGATGCGTAGCCCCGCTAGGCCGTAAGCTTTCGAAAACGTGTGCAGCACCACAAGTCCGGGATGCTTCGCTAGGGCCTCCCGGGCATCCGGATATTCGGGATCGTCGACGTATTCGTAGTATGCCTGGTCGACAACGACAACGACGCTGCTCGGCACCCGCTGCAAAAAACGTCGCCACGCATCGCGACGAAAAATCGTTCCGCTGGGATTGTTCGGGTTGGCCAGAAAGATCACCTTCGTGCGAGCCGTGATCGCCGCGGCCAAGCCGTCGAGGTCATGGCAGTGCTCCACCGGCGGCACACGAACCGGCACGCCTCGGCAAGCGCGCGTAACGATATCGTAGATCAAGAACGCATCGTCGGAGAAGATCACTTCGGCATCCTGCTGCACGAAAACGCGAGCGATCAATTCGATCAACTCGTTCGAGCCGTTGCCGAGCAAAATCTGTTCCGGCGCTACCGCGAGCTTCGCCGCAATCCGCCGCCGCAGCATGGTGGCCGGCCCGTCAGGATAACGATGAATGCTCGCCGCCGCGTCGCGCAGAACCTTGACGACGGCCGGCGAAGGTCCCAAGGCATTCTCGTTCGACGCCAACTTGATCGCCGAAGGAATTCCGAGTTCGCGCTCGACTTCCTCGATCGGTTTGCCCGGACGATACGGCTCAAGCGCACGAATGTGCTCCGGCACCTGCGGCTTCATGCCCGCTTCTCCTGTCACCGTGCCACGCCAGCGCGCCCCGGGTCACTCGCTGACCGGATAGGAACCCAGCACCTTGGTCGAAATCGCGATACGTCCGATTTCTTCGAGCGCACTTGCCAACCGCTTCTTACGAACGTGCTCGACAACATCGATAAAAAAGCGGTATTCCCAAGGACGTCCGGGAAGCGGTCGCGATTCAATCATCGAAAGGTTCACCTTGTGGCGCGAGAACGGCTCGAGAATCCGTCCGAGAATTCCCACTTCGTCGTGAACCGCAATCACCAACGACGTGCGGTCGTTGCCGCTCGGCGATGCCAGCGGGTCGCAGCCGACAACCAGGAACCTCGTTCGATTTCCCGGTTCGTCTTGAATCGCCTCGGCAACCACTTCGAGACCGTAGATCCGGCCGGCCAGCGGGCTCGCGATCGCCGCCGTGCCCGCTCGACTGGCCGCACGACGGGCCGCGTCCGCAGTGCTAGCCGCGTGCTCGAGAGGAACGCTCGGGAAGTTTCTTGCCAAATAGCGCCGGCACTGGGCCAAGGGCTGCGGATGGGAGGCGATGCGTTTGATCTTCGAACGCTCTCTCGTCTTGGCCAGGAGGGTGTGCTCGACCTGCACCGTCAGTTCGGCGAGGATGCGAGCACGGGTGGTCGCCAGCGCATCCAAGGTCTGCGTCACGGCACCGTCGGTCGTGTTCTCGACCGGAACGATGCCGTAGGCGACGTGTCCGGTTTCCACCGCGGCAAAGACGTCGGCAATCGTATCGACCGCCTCGAACTGCGCGGTCGTGCCAAACTGCCTTACGGCAGCGGCATGGGAGAAAGTACCCTCGGGGCCGAGATAGGCCACCGACGTGGGTTTCTGGCTGGCACGGCAAGCCGACACGATCTCGCGAAAGACGGACTCGACGGCCTCGTCGGACAGCGGACCCTCGTTTGCGGCCTTCACCGCGCGCAGCACCCGGCGCTCACGCTGAACGTCGAGCACGCCACGAGCGCCTCGGCTCTTGGCCTCACCGATGCTCTGCGCAACCCTGGCCCGCTTGGAGATCAACTTGCAGATGCTGACGTCGATGTCGTCGATCTGTCGGCGTAGCTCCGAAAGTGTCTTGCGTTTTGCCAAAGAGGACGCCCTCCGCGCGTTACCGGCAGGCGCAGGAACAGCTAACCCAGGCCCCGGGGCTTTGCAAGACATTCGGGACCGGTCGAACCGGCTCTAATCTTGCGCCCCAGCGCCGGATAGAAACTGCGCGACCCGGGCGATCGCCTGCACGGCCGCGGCAGCTGGAATTTCTTCGGCATCGAACTGACCGCGGTTCCACACCAGTTGACGTCGGGCGTAACGCCGAGTCGCAACGGTAATCGCCTGGGTGAGCTCCTCCTGCGCAAGCCGCCCATCGAGACAGGCAACCGCCTCGCGGTAGCCGATGGCCTGAAAGGCGCGCGCATCAGTATCGTAGCCACGTCGGCGGAGCCCCTCGACCTCGTCGAGCAATCCCTCGGCGACCATCCGGTGGCTGCGTTCGGCAATGCGCGCGTGCAATTCCTCCCTGGGTAAAACGGCTTCGAGCAACAAGGCTTCGAACGGGGCTTCGTGCGCCCGATGCTCGGCATGCCACGCGGACAAACACCGGCCGCTGAGTTCGAACACCTCTAGCGCTCGCACCGTGCGCAAGAGATCGTTCGGATGAAGCCGGGCGGCGGTCTCCGGATCAACTCGGCACAGCCGTTCGCGCAGACTGCCCGGCCGGTCCCGTTCTTGGCGCTCGAGCCGGCGCCGAACCTCAGTGTCGGCCGCCGGCCCCGAGAACAAACCGCCGAGCAAACTGCGAACGTAGAGGCCGGTTCCGCCGCAAACGATGGCCGCACGAGAACGCCCGGCGACACCCCTCAACGCCTCGAGCGCCCCTTGACGCCAGCGTGCAACGTCGAACGACTCGTCGGGGTCGACGACGTCGACCATGTGGTGCGGGATCTCGGCGCGCAACGCGACCGTCGGTTTGGCCGTACCGATGTCCATGAATCGGTAGACCTGCCGCGAATCGGCTCCGATAATCTCTCCATTGACAGCGCGTGCGATCGCCGCGGCCAGTTCCGTCTTGCCGACGGCCGTGGCGCCGACGACGAAGACCACCCGCACCGGCAGTGCGCGCTCCGTCGCCGCGGTCATCTCAGCGTCCGAACAGCCGTTCGACCTGAACGCGCGAGAGGCTGCGCGCCACGGGCCGGCCGTGCGGACAGGCGGCACTGAACTCGACGCTAGCGGCCTCTTCGAGAAGCGCCTGCGCCGAACGAAGGTCGAGGCGCTTGCCGACGCGTACCGCCGCGTGACAGGCGACGGTCGCGAGGATCGTTTCGTCCAAGCCGGCCCCAGCCGCATCCTCGCCGGTCGCGAGCATGTCGCTCACGAGTCTTTCGGCGAGCGCGCGAGCGTCGCGATCGCGCAGCATCGACGGCATCGCACGAACCACGACGGCTTCTTCGCCGAACGGTTCGAGCTGCCAGCCGGCACGCGACAACTCCGTCTCACAGCGCGTGACCAAGGCAACGCCCTCCCCGCCGACGTTCGCCGGTACCGACACCAGCAGCCGCTGACTCGGCACCTGGCCGGATCGACTGCGTTTCAGCAGTCTCTCGAACAACAAACGTTCGTGCAGGGCGTGCTGGTCGACGAGTACCAGCGCGTCGCCGCGCTGGCAGACGATGTATCCGTCAAAGGCCTGGCCCAACACGCGGACCGTATCGTCCGGGCTCTCGCGGCCGCTCCACAGTTCGCCGCCGGCTTCGGCGATGCGGCCTGCTTCGCCCCCCGCCTCCGCCGGGGTTCGCCGAGCCCGGCTCGGTCGGTAGCCGTCGATCGGCGCCGTCGGCGCCGGTTCGTCGGCGGCGCCCGCATCGACCGGAGAAATAGCCGAAGCGCGCTCCCGCAGAGGGGAAGCGGCCTCGGCTTGCGGGCGCGAAGCCGCCCGCAACTGATGCTCGCTAAGCCCCCAACGACCGAGTGGTCCGGTACGCTGGCGCAGGGCCTCCCGTATCGCCTCGATCAGAAAACGTTCGACCGCGGCTCCGTCGGAAAAGCGCACTTCGCGTTTTGCCGGATGCACGTTGACATCCACGACGGCGGGATCGACTTCCAGAAAGATAACGACGGCTGGATAGCGTCCCTTGAGGAGATAGCTTCGGTACGCCTCCATCACCGCGCGAAACAGGGCTCGATCGTGCACCCATCGGCCGTTGACGAAAATCGACATGCGACGGCTCGACCCCTGGGAAGAACCCGCTAGGCTGACAGCTCCCCGTACTGCCAGCGCGCCGTGCCGGCCCTCCAAAGGCACCATCAACGCCGCCAGTTCGCGGCCATAGAGTTGCTCGATGCGCAGGTCGAGGCTGCTCACCGGCGCGGCATCGAACACCTCTTTCCGATTATGCAACAGGCGCAGGTGGACTCCCTGTTCGGCGAGCGCAATCCGGCGGACGGTATCGGCCGTCACGCCGTATTCGGCGCCGGCGCTCTTGAGAAACTTGCGACGCGCAGGAACGTTCGCAAACAAATCGCTGACCGTAACCGTCGTTCCGCGCCGCGCCGCCACGCTGGCGAGTTCGGGAGCTGCGCCGTGCGCCACGCAAACGGCAGATCCGCTCTCCTCGTGATGGGTTCGAGAAATCAGTTCGAGACGAGCAACCGCGGCGATGCTGGCCAAAGCCTCGCCGCGAAACCCGAAACTGCGAACCGCGTGCAGGTCCTCGAGCGAACGGATCTTGCTGGTCGCGTGACGCGCAACGGCGAGCTTCAACTGATCCGCCGGAACGCCCCGGCCATCGTCGCTGACGACGATGCGATGGTGTTCTTGCCGATCCTCGTACTCGACGACGATGCGGCGCGCGCCGGCGTCGAGCGAATTCTCGACGAGTTCCTTCACCACCGAGGCCGGCCGCTCGACGACCTCGCCGGCGGCGATACCGCTGATGACCCCCTCGCCGAGAGCCAGAATCGGATCAGGGGAGGACAAGGTCGGCTCGCTTCTCGCTCAAGCGGTCACGCACGCGCTGAGCGTGGTCCTCGTATCCCGTGCGACCTGCCATCGCGTAGGTCATCAGCTTTCCCGCCTCGACGCCCGGTTGATCCAGTGCGTTGACGCCGAGCAAGCCCGCCATCACCAGCGTCTGTACTTCGAACAGATGGAACAGCTGGCCGACCGCGTATTCGTCGAGCCGGTCGGTCTCGATGACACTCGCCAAGCGACCGGCTTCGGCCAGCGCCAATTCCGTCGCACGCTGCTCCATGTTCAACAACTCGCCGAGCGAGTGCCCCGAGAGGTAGGCGACGCCTTCGAGGTCGTCGTAGCCGGACGGAATCGGAAGATCCCGCACGTGCTGTTCGACGCGAAGAAACGTGACCACCTTGTCGCGGGGGCCTTCGACGTAAAGCTGCACCTGGGAATGCTGATCCGTCGCGCCGAGCGCCGATACCGGCGTGTGGCCAGCTTCGACGGTCGTGCCGTCAAGAGCCAGCTTCTTGCCCAGGCTTTCCGCCCACAATTGCGCGTACCACTCCGCCAAGCGCAACAGCCCGTCGCAATAAGGCATCAGCACATGAATACTCGCTCCACGCGTCGCCTGCGCCGCAAACAGCAGCATCGCGTGGAGCGCCGCCGGGTTGTGCCAGGGATCCGTCATGCTGGTATGCAGATCGATGTCGCGCGCGCCGGCGCAAAGTGCCTCGAGGTCGAGACCGGCAGCGGCAATCGGCAGCAAGCCCACCGCCGAAAGCACGGAAAAGCGGCCACCCACCCCCTGAGGCACCGCCAGCGAGGCGAACCCTTCGTCGTCGGCAATGGCCCGCAGCACTCCCTGTTCGGCGTCGGTCGTCGCAACCACGTGGTCGCGATAGCGACCGGCGCCGACTTTGCGCAGCAGGCGGTCGCGGACGATCAAGAACTGCGCCATGGTCTCGGCAGTCTGACCGGATTTCGAGATGACGTTGAACGCCGTCGTCTCGAGATCGAGCTCGTCGAGCGCCGCCGTTAGCGTGGCTGGATCAACGTTGTCGAGAATGCGCACGTCCATGCCGGCCAGCGGCCCGGCGTCGTGCCGGCCGGCCTCGATCGCCGCCCTGGCTCCGAGCGCCGATCCGCCGATCCCGAGGACGACCAGCGTCTCGAAGCGGTCGGCGAGCCCGGCGGCCACCTCGGCGGCACGTGCGATGCCCGCTTCGTCGTAAGGTAGACTGGCGAACGGCAACTCGCCTGCTTGGCGCCGCTCGCCAATCTGCGTGATCACCCCGGCGGTCCTGCCGGTAAGCTGCTTGAGCTCGGCCGGCTGCAGCCCTTGATCGCCGGCCATGGAAGCGAACATCCCGTTGACGTCCAAGCGGATCAGCCTGCTCTCCACCACGCCGCCCGGATACCAGCGGAGCGGACGGTTTACAATCCGATTGCCCACTCGGCAGGCGAGTTGAACCTCGGTCCCGCTCCTGATAGACAGTGGCGTTCAATCAAGGGAGAAAATCGTGGCCAGGGTTTGTGGAATCTGCGGAAAACGTCGAGGCGTCGGCAACAACGTCTCTCACGCAAACAACAAGACAAAGCGTAGCTGGGGCGTCAACCTGCACAGAGTACGGGCGGTCGTCGACAAGACCCACCGCACGATCCTCGTCTGCACGCGCTGCCTCCGATCCGGCAAGGTCATCAAGGCAGCCTAAAGCGAATCGCGGCTGCGATCCCCGAGCCAGGCGACCCCCTCGATTTCCACCAGTGCTCCTTTAGGCAAACCGCAGGCGCCGACGGTGGCCCGAGCCGGTGCCGGCTCACCGAGCACGCTCGCATAGACCTCATTGAAGGCTTCGAAATCCGCCAGATCGGCTAGATAGATCGTCGTCTTGACCAGATCTTCCAGACTTGCGCCCTCTTCCTCTAGGACCGCCTGAAGGTTGCGCAGACAGCGCTCCGCCTGCGCACGAATTCCGCCGCTGACGAGCCTCGAACCGTCCGGCTCCAGGCCGATCTGACCTGAACAAAACAGCCAGTCGCCGGCGCGAATCGCCTGGCTATAGGGCCCCAGCGCCGCCGGCGCCGCCTCGGTCCGTACCTCGCGTCTCTCTTTACCGATACCCATCGTTCTTTGCCCCCCGTTGCTCGCGCGGGCTCAGGTGCGCTTGCGCCGCACCGACTTGACCCCGGCGATGCGTTCGAGGCGATCGCTCAACTCCTTGAGTTCCGAAGCGCGGAAGAGTTTCATTTCGAAAATGTTCAGCGCATTGCCTTCCGCCGTGGTTCGCACGTAGGCGCGGTCAATGTTGATGCCAGCGCGCGAGATGATGCGCGTCATTGCCGCCAACAAACCCGGCCGGTCGGCAGAGGTGACCTCGAGTCGAATCATTCGCGGCGCTCGCGCCTGGGGATCCCACTCTACCTCGACACGCCGCGATGGGTCGGCCGAAGCGAGCCGGTCGCATTCGACGGAATGCACCGTTACGCCGCGCCCCCGCGTCATGAAGCCGGCAACCGGCTCCCCAGGAAGCGGGGCACAGCACTTGCCAAAACGGACCATCGTTTCCTCGGTGCCGTAGACCTGCACGCCGGTACCACCCTTGCGGCGGTCGAGCAGACGAAAGAGCCGGCGGATCCCGCCACGGCCGCGTTCCGGCGGCGCCGCACTTTCGGGGAGTAGATACTCGATGATCTGTCGCGAACGCAGCCGACCGCAGCCGATCGCCTCGAGCAACTCGTCTTCGTCGCTTCGCCGAAAACGCTTGAGAACGTCCGCCATGCGACCCTCACGGCGCAATCGGGCTAGGTTGAGATGGTAGGCTGCGAGGTCTCGCTCGAGCAGAACGCCTCCCAGGCGTATCGCCTTGGCCTTCTCGTCAGATTTTAGCCAAGCCATGATGCGCTCGCGCGCTCGCGGGGTCTTCACCAGCTTGAGCCAGTCGCGGTCCGGCGTCTGATCCGGCGTGGTAATGACTTCAACCGTCTGCCCCGAACGAAGCTGGGTGCGTAGAGGCACGAGCTGCCCGTTGACTCGTGCCGCAGTGCAGTGATTGCCGACTTCCGAATGGATGCGGTAGGCGAAGTCGATGATGACCGCCCCCTGCGGCAATCGCACATCGTCGCCTTCCGGCGTGAACACGACGACCTCGTCGGCAAAGAGGTCTTGCTTGACGTTGAGCAGATACTGCCGCGGATCGGGTATCTCGCGTTGCCAGTCCAGCAGCTGGGTGAGCCATTCAAAACGCTCGCTCTCGCCGCCGTTTTTCGCACTCCCTGCCTTGTACTTCCAATGGGCCGCGATCCCGAGTTCCGCCACCCGGTGCATCTCGGCCGTACGGATCTGAACCTCCATCCGTTCCCCATAGGGGCCGATCACGGTCGTGTGCAGCGACCGGTAGCGATTGGCCTTGGGCAAGGCGACGTAGTCGCGAAAACGACCGGGTACCGGACGCCAGTTGCTGTGGATGATGCCGAGTGCGTCATAGCAATCGCGCTCTCCGTCAACGATTACACGAAAGGCGACGACATCGGTCACCTCATCGTATTCGAGCTTCTGCTCCCGCATCTTGCGCGCCACCGAGTACGCGCTCTTCGTGCGTCCCGTCACCTCCGCGTCGATGCCGGCCTCGCGCAGCCGCTTGAGCAGGATGTTCGAGATCTCGCGGATATAGCCTTCTCGCTCGACCTTGTGCTGCGCGAACTTGCGCCGCAGTTCGCCGTATTCTTCGGGCCACAAAACACGAAATCCGGCATCCTCGAACTCGGCTTTGAGCCAGTTGATTCCCAACCGGTGAGCCAACGGAGCGTAAAGCTCGAGCGTCTCCTGCGCCATCCGCCGGCGGCGTTCTCGCGGAAGATAATCGACCGTACGCATGTTGTGCGCTCGATCGGCCAATTTGACGAGCAGGACGCGGATGTCGCGCGCACTTGCCAGCAACATCTTTCCCATGCTCTTGGCTTCCGCTTCTTCCCGACTTGACGTCTCGATCATGCTGATCTTGGTCACGCCGTCGACCAGCGAAGCGACTTCGTCGCCGAATCGCTGCTCGATTTCCTCGACCGTCGTCAGCGTGTCCTCGACGGTGTCGTGCAGCAGACCGGTAACGACGGCCGGCACATCGAGTCGCATGTCGGCCAGAATATCGGCCACTGCCAACGGGTGCGTCAGATAGGGCTCACCGGAAATTCGCTTCTGCCCGCGATGAACCCGCGCGGAGAAGTCGAACGCGGCTTCGACCGTGACAAAGTCGGCCTTGGGATTGTACTCGCCGACCTTGGCGATGAGATCCGCAACTTTCACGGCGCAGTTTCGAATTCGGCGAGGATTCTGCGCAAGGCATCGCGCGACAGGGTTGTAACGCGGTTGCGTTCGGCTTGAACGATTGCCGTCAGGGCGTCGACCGTACGCGAGAGAACCTCGTTGACGATCGCATAATCGTAATGGGTCATCGCCGCTACTTCCCTGCAGGCGTTGTCTAGCCGGCGCTTGACGGCACCCTCGTCGTCCGTCCCGCGCTCGCGCAGGCGCTTCTCGAGCTGTTGTCGTGAGGGAGGCAGTACGAAGACCATCGCCGCATGGGGATAGGCCTCTTTGATCTGCTGCGCCCCTTGGACGTCGATGTCGAGTAGCAGATCGCGTCCGTCGGCCAGCGCCTCGTCGATCGCGCGTTTCGACGTTCCGTAACGGTAACCGTGCACTTCCGCCCATTCGGCGAATTCGTCCGCCGCGAGCATGCGGTCGAACCCCGTCTCATCGACGAAACGATAATCTTCGCCGTCGGTTTCTCCCGGTCGCGGCGGCCGCGTAGTCACCGAGACAGAGAGCGCGATGCCGTCGAGGCGTTCGAGCACCGGCCCGCAGATGCTCGTCTTGCCGGCACCAGAGGGCCCAGAAACGATCACCAGGCAGCCCTCCCGACGAAATACCTTCGGTGCACGAGTCACGATTCCCTACTCTACGTTCTGCACCTGCTCGCGCAATTTTTCCACTTCCGCCTTGGCGTCGAGAACCAGCCGAGTGAGTTCGACGTCGCCGGCCTTACTGCCCACGGTATTGATCTCCCGGTGGATCTCTTGAAGCAGGAAATCGATGCGTTTGCCGACAGCATCCCCGGCCTCGAGCAGTGTCCGAAGAGAGTCCAAATGGCTGTCGAGACGTACCAGTTCCTCGGTAACATCCGCGCGGTCTACCAGCATGGCGACCTCTTGGACCAGCCGCGCGGGCTCGATCAGATCCCGGCCGATCGCCTCGGCGATGCGCTGCTCCATACGCGCCCGCAGGCGCGGCCCAACCCGTTTGGCAACGCGCCCCATCAAACGACGTAAAGACACGAGTCGGCGACGACGGGCGTCCATGTCTCGCCGCAGATGCCTGCCTTCGCGTTCTCGTTCGCGAGTGTGCGCGCGCAAGGCCTTGGCGACAAGACCCTCCACGGCCTCGCGTTCGATGCGCTCGTCGGCGCGTTTCTCGGTCACCTGGAACACGTCGTGGCGGCCGGCGATCAACGAGATATCGACGTCGCCGGAAAGATGGAACTGTTTCTGTAGTTCGCGCAAGGCGCGAACGTAACGCGCGGCAACGTCTCGGCGGATGGCAACTTCGTCGCCAACCCGATCGACGCTTCGCACGATACTCAGTTCAACACGTCCGCGCCCCACCGAGGCGGCCACCAGCCGCCGAAGATCGGCCTCCCAGATCGCGTATTCGCGGGGCAACGAGAGCTTGACGTCGAGATGGCGCTGGTTGACCGACCGCACTTCCACCGCCAAGCGCACCGTTCCTGCCTTCCCCCGCACCGCGGCAAATCCCGTCATGCTCTTCATCAGCTGGCCACCTCCACCGATCCTTCCCGCAACGCGCGGCCGTCGCCGCTGCGTGCCTGCTTGTAAGCCGACGATAAGGCGCAGCGCAGGTCGGCCGAGATCGTCCAGCCGCCGGCCCCGGAAAGTTTCGTCAGCGATCGCCACAAGCGCTCAAGGGCACGTCCCGCCAAACGAGTTTGGTCGGGCGCACCGAGAAAAGCACGGTCGAAATCGATGATCCAAGTTCTCTGCTTGTCGTCGACCAATAGATTCTCTCCGGTCAGATCCACGTGGTAGACTCCAGCCCGGTGTAGCGCGGCAATCGCGCGAGCAGCGTCGTGCAGCAGCGATCGAGTTCGGTCCGAGTCCGACGCCCTCAATTCGTCTATCAGCGGGCGTGCCGCAGGCACGGCCTCGCTCACGACCCAGCCTCGATAGAAAGGACCGACGTCCTGCACGGCGACCGCGAGGATCGCCGGCACCCGGCAGCCGCGCGCCCTCGCGGTCTCCGATACGACGAGTTCCCGCACCGGGCGGGCCGGCCGTAGCAGGTAGAGATCACGCGACAGCCAGCGCATCGCTCCGCCGCGCAGACATTTGCGAACGAACACCGTCTGGCCGCCGGCAAGCGTCACTCGGGAACTTCCACCGCGCCCGCCTTGAACCGCGATTCCTTTGATATTTCGAGGATCTTCCCCAAACAAGGAAAGCATTTCCTCAATTTCGAGCCGAGGCGCGACAAGGCGCAAGCGTCCGTTGTCATAATCAACGAAGCCCGATGGTAACGGATACTGCAAGGCTTACTCGAGCGGCTTCGCCTCGCTGACAATCATGACTGGGATGTCGTCTTCAATCGGGTAGGACAGTTTGCACGCGCGACAGATCAGCGCGTCCCCCTCCGGTGCCAACTCGAGCTCGCCCTTGCAGGCCGGACAAACCAGGATCTCCAGCAATTCTTCGCGTACCGCCATGTTCACGCCTCCTCAGGCTTTCCTCGCTTCAATCCCTTCGCCGTGATCGCCACCGGCTAGCTCCTCTCGTAGCCAGGCGACCTCTCGCTCGATGCCTGTATCCAGGCCCACCAGCGGATCGTAGCCTAGAAGGCTGCGCGCGCGCGAGGTGTCGGCAGCCGTATGTCTGACATCGCCCTTCTGAACCTCGAGCCGGCGGACTTTGGGTTGGCAGCCAATCACACGGCCGATTGTCGCGATAACATCGTTGACGCTGCGCCGGCTGCCTCCGCCGATGTTGAAGACCTCCCCGGACAGTTCGCTCGCCGCCGCGGCCAAGTTGGCCTCGACGATGTCATCGATGAAGGTAAAGTCTCGCGATTGGGAACCGTCGCCGTAGAGAACCAGTTCCTGCCCCTCCAGAACCGCGCGGACAAATCGATGAAACGCCATATCCGGACGCTGCCTCGGTCCGTACACCGTGAAATACCGCAGCGAAACCGTGGGCAGCGCGAAGTTCTTCCAATACAGCCATACCAGGTGTTCGGCCGCCAGCTTGGTTACGCCGTAAGGCGAAACCGGACGTGTCGGGCTATTCTCGCGCATCGGCAAGTCGTCGGTATCGCCGTATACGGAAGACGAAGAAGCGTACACGAACTTCTCGATCGAGGCCCGCTTGCAGTGCTCGAGAAGTCTTTGCGTCGCGTAGACGTTGTTGTCGCTATAGATCCGAAAATCGTTGCCCCAGCTCGACCTCACGCCAGCCTGAGCCGCCTGATGAAAGACCCAACGCACCCCGTCCAACAATTCATCGAGGGCACCGTCGACCAAACTCCGCTCGTGGAAGGAAAACCGCTGGCAAGAGAGGGCGTTGCGCAGGTTTCGCTGCTTACGCTCGCGCGGGTAGTAGTCAAGAAAGCAGTCTACGCCGACGACCTCGTGGCCATCGGCCAGGAGCCGATCGACCAGACTAGAGCCCACAAAGCCCGCAGCACCCGTCACCAATACTCTCATTCTCCCTGCCTTCCTTCGGTTGCCCTGATCTCGCGATCATGCGGACGGCGGCGCTGTGCGTCAAGCTGCTCCAAGCGCTCGAGCAGCGGGCCGCCGGCAGATAGCTGCGCCTCGACCCGCAACGCGACCAGGCGCTGCTCGGTGCGGCCCAGACCGGCAAGCTTCACCAGGTCCTTCTCGGTAGTCACCAGCCAATCACAGTCGGCGGCGAGGCCGACGATGCGCTCCCAGTCCCGTCGAGTGTAGCGGTGATGGTCGGCGAAGACCGCCGTTTGGATCCTCGCCGGCGAAAAACGCGAGAGTGCGTCGAAGAAACTCGCCGGCTGACCGATGCCGGCAAACGCAAAAATCCGGCGGCCGCTAAGTACCGACCCTTGCGAAAACGGGACTCGCTCGGCCGGCCAACGGACCAGGCCGGTCGCGCGTTTGGTAAATCGACAAGCGCTGGAGCAATCGTCGGCTTCGCCCGCTTCGAGAACCACGTCGGCGCGCTCGAGCGCCGACAGCGGTTCGCGCAGACGCCCGGCCGGCAATAGCGCGGCCCGCCGGTCGTCCGACGACAACAGGACGATATCGAGATCGCGGTGCAGCCTGCGATGCTGAAATCCGTCGTCTAGTACGATCACATCGGGAGAAAACCAGGCAACCGCGAGACGCGCAGCGACCACACGGTCGGCTGCGCTCAGCACCGGTACGCGCCCTCGAAGCGCCACCAGCAACGCTTCGTCGGAGGCAGCATCGGCCGGGCCGCAAATCTCGCCGCTGTCCCGAATGTCGATTCGCAAAGCTCTTTGGTCGCCGCGCTCACCGCCGAGCGGGGGGCGGACTGCCTGCGGCACGACCGCTACCGGCCGCCGGCCGGCGCCGCCGTAGCCGCGACTGACAACCGTGCAGCGTAGACCGCGTTCGCGCAGCCGATCGACCAGCCAGAGCACGAGCGGAGTCTTGCCGGTACCGCCGACCGAGAGGTTGCCTACTCCGACGACTGGTACGCTCACCCGCTGTACAGAAAGCACACCACGATCATAAAGGGCGGAACGGGCCGCGACGACGGCCCCGTAGATCCAAGAAGCCGGGCGGAGCAACGATCTGAGGGCGCGATCGGCCGGTCGCATGCCGCTCCAGAGCTCCAGGTGCCAGGACGTCGATCGCATTGCGTCGAATCCTCTCAAACAACGCCGTGGCGGCAAAGCAGCTGAAGGCTGCGCTCGATCGCACCGCGGTGGTGCTCGAGTACGGCGCGGGCCTTTGCGCCAAGCGAGCGCGCCTGCTCGCCGTCGCGAAGCCACTCGGACCACAGCTCGGCAAGCTCGCCACCGCTGCGAACGACGCGCAGTGCGCCGGCGCCGGCAAGCGCCTGGGCCTGGTCCTCGACGGTTGCCAACTCCGGACCGGTCGCGGCCGGCACGGCGAAAGCGGCCGGCTCCATCAGGTTGTGCCCGCCGACCCGAACGAGAGAGCCGCCGACGAAGACCGCCGCCGCACCCTTCATAAAACCGAGCAAGTACCGAG